>NZ_JAKMTQ010000002.1:0-167833 GCF_025773245.1 Campylobacter sp. CNRCH_2007_0968H
GATTTGATTTAGGGTAGTATTAGCTGAGTTAGAACTATGAAAGCCATTAACTACAAAAATATCTTCTTTAATACTTGGAGTGAGTATGTCTTGTTTAAAATATAAATCATTCATTTTTTCATGAGCTTTGTTTTTAGGATTATCATAAATTAAAGTAATATTTGAAAGGTTTTTATTGCTAGCCATTTGACCATAGAAGTTTTTACCACTTAAGAGTTTATATGTATCAAGATTATAATCATAGACATCATTATTATTATAATGGTGTTTTTTAATTACATAAGCATTAGAAGTTTTATCATAATTTGCCTGGGTGGCAGCTTCTAAAGAGTTTAGTGAAAGTATAGTGAGTAGGGAAAGTTTTAATAGATTAAAGTTTTTATAGTTTTTTAAAGGGTTTAAAGTGTTTGAGTTAAAACGAAAATTATCGTATCCCCCCCCCCCGTGAGGTGATTTTTGGATAAATTTATATTCATTGAAAAAGTCCTTTCAAAAATAGTTAATGTATTTGATTGATTCATTATTTGTTTGTGTGTTTTACAATACCCATTGCTAATATTTTAACAATAAGTGTAGAATATTAATATTTTATTTATAAATTTTTACTTAAGTATAATTTAAGATAAGAAGTATCTTAAATTTAAAATTACTATAAAATAGACTTTATGGTTAAAAAATAATATTTTTGCTTCCATGGCTTCATAATTATTTTTCTAAAACACATTGTTATAAAAAATATTTTTATTTAAAAGCTATGAAAGTTTCAAAATTTACCCATTTAAAAACACTTTCTACTTTAGAAAATCCTGCCTTTTTAAGCATAGCTATGTTTTCATTTTGAGTATAAGGAATGAGGACATTTTCTAAGGCTTCTCGTTTGCTTGAAATTTCTAGCTTACTATAACCTTGCTCTAGTTTATATTGCTCATAAATTTGTATCATTTTTTTAGCTATTTTTACATCTTCATAAAGAATTTTTTCACTAAGCACAAATATACCATTTTCTTTTAAGTTTTGATAGATTTTATCAACTAATTCTTGTCTTTTAGGTGGGCGGATAAACTGCAAAGTATAAGTAGCTATAAAAACATCATTTTTAAAAAACTCAAAATCATCTAAATTTTTTTGATGAAATTCCACCCTAGCTCCAAAGGCTTGACATTTGTTTTTGGCGATCTCTAACATAGCATTAGCTTCATCAACCCCACTTAAAAGAAAATCTTTTCTTTTTTCATAAAGTGCAAGCAATAAACTAGCCGTAGAACAACCAAGATCACAAATTCTCGCATTTTGTGGTGCAAAATGATCAATAAGTTTGACTATGAGTTTTAAATTTTGCGTATAAAAAGGCACAGATCTTGACACCATATCATCAAAAACACTTGCTACGCTTTTATCAAATTCAAATTGTTTTTCTAAGGGTTTTTTAAAAATTTCATCTTTCATTTAATCTTCCTAAAATTTCTTTTGCTTTGTCAATATCTTTACTAATTTGTGCTTTTAATAAGGCTAAGTCGTTAAATTTCTCATTAGTTCTTATATAGTCAATAAAACTTAACTCAACTAAAATTGCTTTTGTGTTTGTGAAATTTTCATCTAAAATATGCGTTTCTAAAGCAAAATTTTTATCAGTAGATCTTATGCCTATAAAACTTACACTATGATAGCTTTTATTTTCAATCTTTACTAAAGTCGCATATACGCCATCTTTGGGTAAAAAGAAGTCTTTTGTATGTAAATTTAAAGTTGCAAAAAGCTCTTTAGCACCTATGCCTTGACCTTTGATGATATTTGCTTGTATATTATAAAATCTACCTAGAAAATTTTTAGCTTCTTTGACTTTTGCTTCTTTAAGTAAGGTTTTAATCATACTTGTATGAACACTTTTATTTTGAATTTTAAACTCATCTACGATGATGGTGTTTATACCACAAAGACTTTGTATGTCTTTGGCACTGCATTTTCTTTCTTTGCCAAATTTAAAATCATAACCTACAATGATCTTTTCTAGTTTGGGAAATTCTTGCTTTAAAAGCTTTAAAAAATCCTCGCCTTTATAGTCCTTGATTTTATCAAAATCACAAAAAATCAAAGGAAAATCAACCAAATTTACTCTAAAATCCTTAGGTGTTAGGGCTTCTTTTTCCTCTTTAGTGATGATAAATAAGGCACCATTTTCATCTAAATGCTTAAAAAGTTCAAAATGCCCCAAATGCATACCATCAAAACGCCCTATGGCTAAATTTGTGATCTTAGTTTTTTCTATAGGCGTAGAAAAACTCAACATTACCTTCTTTTCCTTTTAAGTGTGACTCTTGACTTGCTTGCAAGATCCAACCAAGCTTTGCACAAGCTTTTTCAAAGCTTTCTTTAGCATTTTTGATGGCTTTGGTATCTTTTACCACTCCGTTTTTATCGCGCTTAGCATTTTTACCTACTTCAAATTGAGGTTTAAAAAGCAAGATGATAAGATCTTTAGCAAGTTTATCTATATGAAAAATCAAATGTGTTAAAGATATAAAACTCACATCACAAGTGATAACATCATATAAAATTTCACTTTTAAACTCACGCAAATCAGTGTTTTCACAAATTTGGATATTTTCTAAATTTCTTAAGCTCTCATGAAGTTGGTTAGAACCTACATCTAAAGCTGTAATGTGTTTAGCATTATTTTGGTGTAAAATTTGCACAAAACCTCCGGTCGATGAACCTATATCTAAACAAATTTTATCTTTGATAGTAAATGTATGCTCTTGTAAAAAATGCTTGAGCTTAAAAGCAGCTCTGCTTACAAAAAGCTCTTCTAAAAGCGTGAGTTTTAAACTCTCATCTTCTAAAGGATTTAAAGATGTGATTTTAAAAGAGGTTTTTTTAAACTCACTATTGAGTAAAATTTGCTTGTTTTCTATAAGCTCACAAGCTTTATTGCGAGAAATGTTTAACTTTGCACTTACAAAGACATCATACCTCATCATCATCACCTAAAAGAGCGTTAAACTCAGCTTCATTGATGCACTTAACCCCTAAGCTTTGAGCCTTTTCAAGCTTTGAGCCTGCTTCACTTCCATATAATACAAAGTCAGTTTTCTTAGACACACTTGAACTTACCTTTGCTCCAAAGTTTTCGATTAGTTCTTTAAAATGATCGCGTGATTTGCTTAAAGTGCCTGTGATAACAAAGGTTTTATTAGAAATATTATCATTTATAATAAGCTCTTTTTTCTCATCCTCTAAATGTAAAATTTCATAAAAATGCTTAATGCGATTTGCATTGACATGGGTAAATTCTTCTAAGCTTTTAGCCATTTGTTCGCCAAAGCCTTCTAAATTTGCATAAGCTTCATAGCTTTGCATAAACCATTCAAAGCCAAAAGATTGAGCTAATTTTTTAGCTGCTACTTCGCCAATATGCTCTATACCCAAAGCAGTGATAAACCTTGATAAGGGGCATTTTTTTGCATTTTCAATAGCACTTAGAAGATTGTTGATTTTTTTCTCTTTAAAACCTTCCAATCCTTCAAAATCACTATATTTTAAGAAAAATATACTTTCTATGTTAGTGATTTTTCCTTCTTTAAATAAAAGCTCGACGATATTTTCTCCAAGGCCGTCTATATTTAAACACTTTTTAGATACAAAATGTATGATAGAATTTACAAGTCTTGCTTTACAATCTAAGTTTTGACATTTTAAAAAAGCACCCTCATCTAAAAGTTCACTTAAACACTCAGGACAAAGAGTTGGTTTAGTGATCTTACTTTCTAAACCATCACGCCTTTGAGTAAAAACTTTAGTGATTTTAGGTATAACATCTCCACTTCTTATCACACTTACGCTATCGCCTATCATCACTCCAAGTCTAGCTACCTCATCAAAATTATGCAAGGTTGCAGATTTTACTACAACCCCATCTAAATTTACAGGCTCTAAAACCGCCACAGGGGTAATCACTCCGCTTCTTCCAACTTGCAAATTAACCCCAAGCAATGTTGTAGTTTTTTCCAAAGCAGGAAATTTAAACGCAGCCATAAATTTTGGAAATTTCACGGTATAACCCAAAAGCTTACAATGAGCTAAATCATCTACCCTTACAACCATACCATCCATCATCATAGGCTTTTGATCTCTTTTTTCTAAAAGCTCGTGATATTTTTCTAAAACCTCATCTAAAGTCTTAACACAAAAAACAAAATCATCTTTTAAAAAACCAAGACTTCTTACAAACTCCATTACTTCAGAGTGCTTGCTAAATTCTAAAGAATTCTCCCCCACTCCCCAAGGATAAAATTTTAAATTTCTTTCTTTTGTAATGCTTGTATCAAGCTGTCTTAGTGAACCACTTGCTGCGTTGCGTGGGTTTGCAAATAAGCTCAAGCCATCTTTAGCTCTTTTTTCATTGATTTTTTCAAAATCTTCTTTTAAAATTACCACTTCGCCACGAATTTCTATCTTGTCTTTATAAGGAATTTTTTGAGGTATGTTTGATATTTCTTTTACATTTAAAGTAATATCCTCGCCTACTTCTCCATCACCCCTTGTAGCACCGCTGATTAAAATACCATTTTCATAAGTAAGATTTAAACTCGCTCCATCAAATTTAGGTTCTATGAAAAAATCAAATTCACATTTAGCTCTTTTTGCCCAAGCTCTAAGCTCAGCTTCATCAAAAACATCTTCCATAGACCACATTTTTGCACTATGTGCAAGTTTGTAAAATTCACTTTGTATAGTTGGGGCGATATTTTGCGTAGGAGAATCTTTAGAAATCTTTTCTTGATGAAGCGTTTCAAATGCTTTTAACTCTCTTATAAGTTTATCATATTCTTCATCGCTTGCTAAAGGCTCATCATCTTCATAATAAGCCCTCATCCATTCTTTTGCTAATTTTACCTTTTCTAAATACTCTTGATAAGTCATCATTACTCCAAAGAAAGTTCATCCATAGCTTTTGCAAGTTCAAACATTTGCTTATGTTCATACACATCATGCACTCTTATAATACTTGCACCATTTTTAAAAGCCTCTAAATGTAAATAAAGTGTGCCCGCTAGTCTTTGCTCAACACTTGAGTTAAAATAAGCATTTATCATACTTTTCCTACTAGCTCCGATTAAAAGTTCTTTTTCAAAGCGTAAAAAATGCTCTAAATGTTTGATTAACATCATATTATGCCAAGGGCTTTTACCAAAACCAATACCAACATCTAAAATCACATCTTCTAAACCAAGCTCACTTAGCCTTTCTAGCTTTTGTGTAAAAAAATCATCAAGCTCGGCTAACACATCTTCATAATGCGGGTTATCTTGCATATTTTGTGGGGTATTTTGTATATGCATGAGTGTATAAGTGGCTTTGTATTTTAAAGCTAGTTTGGCTAAATTTTCATTTTTAAAACCGGTGATATCATTAATAAGCTTAAAGCCTTTATTTAAAGCATATTCTAAACAATACTCATCAAAACTATCTAAACTAAAAATACATTTTTCATAAAGTTTTTCTTTATAGATTAAATCTAGGGTATTTTTTAAGCGTTTAAACTCTTCTTCTTTCCCGCAATACACACTTCCAGGCCTTGAAGAAACCCCGCCTATATCTATATAATCAGCCCCTTGAGAAATCATGAGTTCGATTTTTTCTAAAACTTCATTTTCTTTAACCCTACTTTGAGCGTTAAAACTATCTTCATTAACATTAATCACACCCATGATTTTTGCATATTTTGGTTTAGCAAAATTAGACTTTAAAAATAGTGCTAAATTTTTAAGCTTAAAATCTTGCAGTTTTTCTTTTTCTATAAGCTTTTTAGTTTGATCTTGTGTTACCATAAGCAAGGCATTAGTATGTTCTTTACCTAGTATAACTTCTTTGTGTGTTACAAGTTCAGCTCCAACCCTTAGTGCGTCTTGTTTAAGTATATTTGCAGCAGGTGCTCTTAATTCTTTGATAAGAAAAAAATGAATTTGAGTTTTTTCACTCATAATTTTCTCACCTGCTTTGTGTGGCTTTATATATTTAGAAATTTGTTCAAAGTCTGTGTTGGGATTGATTTTAATGATTTTCATTTTTTCTCTCGTGTAAAATTAAAGCTATGGTGCTTAGTAAAATAGTTGGCTTTGCATTTAATTTAGCTAACTCATAAGCTTTATAAAAAAATTCAATTTCTTCATCGTTTAATTTTATATCTTGTTTAAAACACTCATAGCTTAAAACACTAATTAAATCTAAACACTCATGCTTGTCTATATTTTCATATTGTTTTAATAATGAAGCAATTTGAGCTAGATCCATTTTTTTAAGATCTAAATTTAAAGACATCTTTTCTTTTTGAATTTTATGCTTTTCTATGATAAATCTTGAAAGTATAGTAGGTAAAAAAACATTTTTTGAAGGAGCTACGATGATAAAATACACATTTTTTGGTGGCTCTTCAAAAAGCTTTAATAAAAAATTTTGTGCTTCTTCACGAAAAGACTTAGCTAGTATAACAATAATTTTAGCTTGCGCTTCAGCTACATAGCTTTCTTTCATAATGGCTTTTGCGGTTGCTTGAGCGTTTTTGTCATAAGTTAAGTCATTTAATCTTAATTCTAAGTCAGGATTTTTAGGTATGAAAAATCTAAGATTTTTTTGACCATATTCTTCTGTGAGTTTTTCTTGCATAAACTCAAAATCATTATGGATAATGATTTTATTTCTTAGATTCAAATTTCTACCTTAGAAAAAAGCACAGCCTCTAAGCTTTGCTCAAATACTTTATATAAAGAAATAAGCTTATAGTCTAATTCTTTATCACGCGAGGAAAGATAAAAGCTATTTTGTAATTGCTCATCAAAAAGCCAAAGCATACTTTCTGCTTTAGAATTAGCGATTTTAAATTTAAATCCTGTATTAGTTCCTATATAAAAAAAAGCATAACCATTGGGAAAAGAAATACTTAAAAGATCATTAAGTAAATCTATATCTTCTTGGGTATTGCAAGCTTTGTTATAAATTCCTTTTAAAGATACAAAAGGCACTAAAGGTCTTGTAGTGCTAGCATTGATTTGACTTAAAAAATACTCTTCAAACCAAGCTCTTTGATCATCAGTAATCACAATAAAAGTATAACCTTGCAAAAGCAAAGCTAACTTAGAAGCGATCAAAGGCGACCATTCAAGACGCCTTTCTTCTAACCAACTTGTATAAGTGCCATTTTCTCGGATTTGTTCTAGGGTAAATTTTAAAAAACTATTACTCATTTATACATCTAGTTTATAAACTTCATGCAATACTCTTACAGCTAATTCACCATATTTTTCATGCACGATAACTGAAATTTTAATTTCGCTTGTAGAAATCATTTGTATGTTAATATTTTCATTTGCCAATGCTTTAAAAGCTGCTGAAGCTACTCCAGAATGTGATTTCATACCCACACCCACAACTGAAACTTTTACCACTGCACTATCTGTTTCTATATTAGCATTAGCACCTAAAACTTTTTTCATAGCATTAGTTGCTAAATCAAGCTCGTTTTCAGGCACAGTAAAGCCCAAATTTGTAGCTCCATCTACACCTACATTTTGGATAATCATATCTACATTGATATTTTCATTTGCTAAAGTTCCAAAAATTTCAGCAGCAATTCCTGGCTTATCATCAATATTTCTTAAAGTAACCCTTGCTTGGTTTTTATCTAGTGCTATACCACTAACCAAAGCTTGTTCCATATTTTCCTCCTTAGTAATGATCGTCCCTTCATTTTCATTAAAGCTACTTCTAGTAACTAATTTTACATTTAATTTTTTAGCAAGCTCTACAGAGCGATTTTGTAAAACTTTAGCTCCCAAACTTGCAAGCTCTAGCATTTCTTCATAAGAAATTTTATCTAGCTTTTTAGCCTTTGGTTCAATTCTAGGATCGGTAGTATATACCCCATCTACATCAGTATAAATTTCACACAAATCAGCATTTAAAGCTCCTGCTAATGCAACTGCACTTAAGTCACTTCCGCCACGACCCAAAGTAGTAACATTACCCATTTTGTCGATACCTTGAAAGCCAGCAACTACTACAATATACCCCTCATCTAAAGCTGTATTAATATTTGTAGTATCAATGTGCTCAATTCTTGCTTTAGTATAAACATCATCTGTAATAATCCCTGCATTGCGTCCGGAAAATGCAGTAGCTTTTAAACCCATTTCATTTAATGCAATAGCAAGTAAAGATGAAGTTACACGCTCACCACTACTTAAAAGCATATCCATCTCACGACCTGAAGGATTTTTACTAAAATGATGTGCAAAATCAATAAGCTCATTAGTAACTCCACTCATTGCAGAAACTACTACAACTAACTTATCGCAAGTTTTTTTACTTTTTGCCACTCTTTTAGCAACTTCATCAATACGCTCAAGCGTTCCTACACTCGTTCCCCCATATTTTTGTACGACCAGCATTAAATATACCCCCTTTCTTTAAAATATTTTAAAACTCTAATATATATAGGCTTTTTAAAATGATTAATCATATCATACACATCTTCTAATGAAGCAAATTTATAAGCATCAAATTCAGGATTTTTAGTATTTAGATTAACAATAGCTTTGTTTTTTAATCTAACTAAAAAATATTTTTGATTTTGACCATCATAAGGATACATTTTTTGTGCAACCTTAGGTGGAAAATCATAACTAATCCATTCAGGATGTTCGGCTAAAATTTCAATCTCATCTGTACCTATTTCTTCTTTTAATTCTCTAAATAACGCACTTTTAGCATCCTCTCCCTCATCTATTCCACCTTGAGGAAACTGCCATATATTTTCCATATCATTGCGTTTAGCGAGTAAAATTTTACATTCAAAAGGATAAGCTGATGATAGCACTATTGCGGCTACATTTGGCCTATATTTTTTTTCTTTTTCCATGATTTTCTTATCCTTGACTTTTTAATAATATAATTCTAACAAAAAAATACGAATTTATAATCACATTTTAAAGAAGTTTTATGCATTTATATATACATATACCATTTTGCGAAAGTAAATGTTTTTATTGTTCTTTTACTTCACTTAAAAAAAAAGATTTTGAAAAAGATTATCTAAACGCATTAATGCAAGATATAAAATATCAATTAGATTTTTTTATGCTTGATAAAAATTCCATAAAGACTGTTTTTATAGGCGGTGGAACGCCTAGTTTAATGGATGCTAGTTTTTATGAAAAAATATTTATTTTTATACAAAGTTATTTACAAAAAAATAATGAAATAAGCATAGAAGCAAATCCTAACTCAAGCAATTTTTCTTGGCTTAAAGAGATAAAAAATTTAGGTTTTAACCGCATTTCTTTTGGGGTGCAAAGTTTTCATGAAAAAAAATTACAATTCCTTGGGCGTATTCATGATCAAAAAAGCATTTTTACAAGTATAGAAAATGCAAAAAAAGCAGGATTTAATAATATAAATTTAGACTTAATTTATGATACAAAACTCGATGATAGTAAAATGCTTGATTATGAAATTTCTAAACTCGCTTTAATTGATATTAGCCATGTGAGTGCTTATAATTTAACTATAGAAGAAAAGACAAGATTTGCTAAAAAATTTCATTTTAAAAAAAACGCTCCACGTCTTGCAAAACATTTTATCAAAGCAATTGAAAATCTTGGTTATAAACAATATGAAATCAGTAATTTTGGACAAATTTGCAAACATAATTTTGCTTATTGGCAAGGAAAAGACTATATAGGATGTGGATTAAGTGCAGTAGGATTTTCAAAAAATCAAAGATTTTATACTAAAAAAAGTTTAAAAGATTATATAGCAAATCCTTGTTTTAGAGAGGTTGAAAATTTAAATTCAAAAGATTTGTGTTTAGAGCATATTTTTCTAGGACTTAGAAGCATTATAGGAGTGGATGAAACAAAGCTAGAACCTTTAGAAAAAGAAAAGGCAATGTTTCTTAGCAAAAAAGGGAAATTAGTATATAAAAATGGATTTTTTTATAATACTAATTATCTTTTAAGCGATGAACTAGCCTTGTATATTAGCACTTAAACTTTGCATTCACAAGAAAACTTTTTAAGCTCAGGAAGCTTTATAGAAAGCTCGTTGATATTTTTTAATATATCGCTGCAAAAATTATTTAAATTTTTTTTGACTCCATAATACGCCCAAACACCCTGTCTATCTACTTCTAAAAAATTAGCTTCTTTTAAAATTTTTAAATGTCTTGAAAGCCTTGATTGACTCATATTTAAAGAGCTTTGCAAATCACACACGCAAAGTTTTCCGTATTTTTGTAAAAAGGCTAGGATTAAAATCCTGCTTTCATCGTTAATTGCACTTGTTATTTTTAAAAATTCTTGCATAAAATTCCTTATATAAAAAACATTAAAAGTCCAAAACTAATTGCAATAAAAACAATCATACCTGCAAATAAAAACAAAAAGCTTGTTTTAAAAATTCTTTTAAGTAAAATAAGTTCAGGTAAAGAACACCCTGCTCCTGCTATTAAAAAACTCATCATTATACCAAGCGGAATTCCACTGGTAGTTAAAGCTAGTGCTACAGGAATCATAGCAGTGCAATTCATATAAAGCAAAACCCCTATAAATGCTGCTATAAATACACCCAATACCCCATAATCTTTCATATAATTTTGAAAAAAATCTTGCGGAAAAAAGCCGTGTATAAAAGCCCCAATACCCATACCAATAATAATATATGGCAGAATTTTTTTATATTCATTAAAGCTTTGCATAAATAATATTTTGATTTTATTTTCTTTTGTTTTAGTCTTAAATTTTAAAATTTTACTGCTAATTTTAGAATTTTTAACAAAAATAGAGCTAGGTTTTTCACAGCATAAACTTTTAGAAGTATCATTAGAACAACACTTTGAAGTTTGCTCTAAATCATTTTTTAAAAAGTCTTCATTAAAAAATCTTTGAGTGTTTATTTTTGAAACACAAAAAGCAATAAATAAAATCACGCTAAATAAAAATCCCACATAAAATAAAGAGATTTTTAAGCCAAAACTTACTACAAACATCACTACTATAATAGGATTAATTAAAGGCGAAGTTATCAAATAAGCTATACATACTCCAAGTGGTACTTTAGCTTTCAAAAATGCATTTAAAAGCGGTATGCTTGAACATGAACAAAAGGGAGTTAAACTACCCAAAAGAATAGCCTTTATATAACTTACAAAAGAATCTTTCTTTAAATGTTCATTGAAAAATTTAGCATAACGCTCATTAAGATAAGCAATAAGCATACTAACTAATATAAATAAAATAGAAATTTCAACAAATAAAATCAAAAAATCTTTAAAAATAAAAAATAACTTTTCCATAATCTTTCACTCCATTTCATTTTAAAATAAGCATAACAAAAATATATTAATATATCAATATATCTTTATATATTGATATTATAAAAGTAATAGTATTTTTAAGTATTTTTATGTAAAATGCAAACTATATATTTAAGCGAAAGAAGATAAAATAATGAGTTTTGGAGAAATTTTAGTTATTTTAGTTATAGCTATTTTAGTTCTTGGGCCTGAAAAACTACCTTCAACTATAGTTGAAATTGCAAAAATTTTAAAAGCCATTAAAAGTAATATTGATGAAGCAAAAGCAAGTATCAATAAAGAATTAAAAATAGCAGAGTTAAAAGATGAAGCACAAAAATACAAAGATGAATTTTCACAAACTAACGAAAATATCAGAAAAAAACTGAGTTTTGAAGAATTTGATCAACTCAAAGAAGATATTTTAAATAATACCAAAGAGTTAAAAAGTGAAATTAATGATTTAGAAAAAGATATACAAGAACTTTCGCGTGTAGAAGAAAAAACTCAAAAAGATGAAAAAAATACTCAAAAAATGGAAAGCTAAGAATGTTTGAAGAATTAAAACCGCATTTAGTAGAACTTAGAAAAAGATTATTTATAAGCGTAGCTTGTGTTGTTGTAATGTTTTTTGTATGCTTTAGTTTTAATAGTTATATCATAGATATACTAAAAGCACCCGTTGAAGCAGCCTTACCTGAAATTTCAAAACAAATGACTTTCGTTGAATTACAAGAGCCTTTATTTACTGCAATGAAAGTTTCATTTTTTACAGCTTTTTTGATTTCTTTACCGGTTATTTTTTGGCAGTTTTGGAAATTCGTAGCACCAGGACTTTATGATAATGAAAAAAGATTAGTAGTGCCTTTTGTAAGCTTTGCTAGCATTATGTTTGCGCTTGGAGCTTTGTTTTGTTATTATATAGTCATACCTTTAGCTTTTAAATTTTTAATTGATTTTGGGGTGCAAACTCAAGATTTTAAACCTTTAATCAGCATAGGCTTGTATGTGGGATTTTTTACTAAACTTGTAGTTGCCTTTGGCTTAGCGTTTGAAATGCCTGTGATAACCTTTTTCTTTGCCAAACTTGGACTTATTGATGATGCATTTTTAAAAAAACACTTTAGAGTTTCAGTTTTAGTAATTTTTGTTTTTTCAGCTATGATGACACCACCTGATATAATCTCACAATTTTTAATGGCCGTTCCTTTGTGCGGGCTTTATGGAATTTCTATTTACATAGCCAAAAAAGTTAATCCTAGTCAAAAAGAAAATGATGAAAACGATTGATAAAGATCTTTTGCTTTCTAGTTATGATTATAATTTACCTAATGAACTTATAGCAAATTTTCCTATTTTACCCAAGGAGAATGCTAAACTTTTAGTTTATGAAAGATGTAAAGATCAAATTTTACATTTACATTTTAAGGACTTAGCTAAAATTTTACCACCTTGTGAAATCATCTTTAATGACACTAAAGTAATAAAAGCAAGAATTTATGGATTTAAAGAAAGTGGTAGCAAAATAGAACTTTTCATTAATCACCCTTTAAAAAATAATGATTTTTTGGTTCAAATTCGTGGCAAGGTTAAAGAAGGACAAATTTTATATTTTGAAAATTCTTTAAAAGCTAAAATCAAAAAATTACACGATGATGGCACAAGAGAAGTAGAGTTTTTTAATGATGAAAAAAAATTCAATCATCATGAAGTTTTTGAAATTTTAGAAAAAATAGGCCATATACCTTTACCACCATATATTAAAAGAGCAGATGAAGCACAAGATAACATTAACTATCAAAGCATTTTTGCCAAAAATCAAGGTGCGGTTGCTGCACCCACTGCAAGCTTGCACTTTGATGAAGCAATGATAAAAGAACTTAAAAAAAATCATAATATCCATACTATCACACTACACGTTGGCGCAGGAACTTTTAAAGGTGTAGAATGCGAAGATATACGCGAGCATAAAATGCATTCAGAATTTTTCTATGTTGATGATGAAACTTGTGCTTTGATTAATTCTTCTAAAAAAATACTTGGTGTAGGCACCACAGTTACTCGTTGTATAGAGTATTATCATAGAAAAAAATTAAAAGAAGGTTTTTGTGATTTGTTTTTACACCCACAAAATACCCCGCAAAGACTTGATTTTTTACTCACTAATTTTCACTTACCAAAATCAACTCTTATTATGCTTGTGGCTTCTTTTATAGGCAGAGAAAAAACTTTAGAACTTTACCATGAAGCTATAAAAAACAAATATCGTTTTTATTCTTATGGCGATGGAATGCTAATCATTTAGCTTTTTTCTTAATATATTTTTTATCAATATAACCCAAATCTATAAGTTTTTGATAAATTTTAGCAAGTACAGGTCCGCCTGCGCTACTACCACTTTTTCCATGTTCGATTAAAACTACTACTACATATTGAGGTTTTTCATAAGGCGCATAAGAAGTAATCCAAGCATGAGATCTTAAAAAATACTCTAAATCCTCTTCTTTAATACGCTTTTTTTCACTTTGGGAAATTCCAACTACTTGAGCTGTTCCTGTCTTGGCTGCTATAGTAATAGGAGAATTTCTTAAAAATCTTGCTGTAGTTCCACCATCAACATTGGCCACCTCATACATCGCACGCCTTAAAAGTGGAAGTTTTGATAATTCAAAAGTCGTAAAAACACTTTCATTATTGTCAAAATTTACCTTAGTAACATTATCATCAATACTATATAAAAAATGCGGTGTGATATTTTTAGCCGTAGCAATCATAGCTGTAAATTTAGCCACTTGCATAGGAGTAGCAAGAAAATCACCTTGACCTATGCTTGTATTTAAAGTTTCACCTTGATACCAAGGTTGATTGTATTTTTCTTTTTTCCAAATTCTATTAGGAACTGTTCCTATAAATTCATTAGGTAAATCTACTCCTGTTTTTGTACCAAAACCTATTCTTTCAAAAACAGAACTAATAATGTCAATACCAACCTCCAAAGCTCCTTTATAAAAATATACATCACAGCTTTCTCTAATAGCATCTGTCATATCTACATAACCATGACCTATAGCCTTCCAACATCTAAATTTTCTACCACCAAGTTCAAAGTTAGAATCACACAAATATTTATGATTTTCATTCACTTTTCCACTATCTAAAAATGCTAAAGCTGTTCCCATTTTTATAACTGAACCTGGAGGATAAAGACCATTAATGAGTTTATTAGTAAAAGGATGGTTTAAATCATTAGAAAGTTTATCCCATTCTTCTTGACTAATACCGGTAACAAAAGGATTGAGATTATATTCAGGAAAACTACCCGCTGCTAAAATAGCTCCACTTTTTACATCCATTACTATAGCAGCGCCTGCTAAATTTTCAAAAATACTAGCCAAGTATTCTTGCAAATCAAGATCAATGCTTAAAGTGATATTACTTGAAGTAGGTTTTTTATAAGAAAGTTCTTCTATTTCTTTATTTAACGCATTTACTTTGCTAACCTTTTCACCCTTTTGACCTTGCAAAATTTCATTATAAGAACGCTCTATACCGCTACGCCCTACATAGCTAGTTAATCTTGCAATTTCATTTTCATTCATATCGTTTAAATTTGCTTTTCCAACATAACCTATAACATGGCTAGCTAAAGCATCATAAGGATAAAATCTTTGAGTAGTAGATTTAACTTGCATATTTTCACGCAAATTAAGCTTAGTAAAATGCTTAATCATAGCATCATATTCTATAAATGGAACTACTTCTATATAATCTTGATTATAATAAGAATCTGCTTTTATATAATTTCGTTTTAATTTAGTTATGTTTAAATCAGGAAAAGCATCTACTATAATTTGCAATTCCTGCTCTAAAAGATTTCTGTTTTTCTTTTTTATATACAAATATGGCTTTATAGAGATTGAAAAACCTAATTTATTTACTGCTAAGGGCCTACCTTTAACATCTAAAATTTGCCCTCTTACAGGTGCTAAAAATTGCGTTTTAATAGCATTTTGTTTAGCTATTTCTTCATAATAAACATTAGATTTAATGCTTATATAATACACTCTAGCAAGTAAAAGTATAAAAAAACAAGCTATAAATCCCATCACCAAACGCATACGCATATTAGATTTTCCCTTTAAAAATAACAAAAGAAATCAAAGCTTCAACGACAAAAAACCACAGATATTCAATACCAAATTTTAAAATTTGACTATTATCTAAATACGCCAAAAATATATCAAAAAGATAGATAAAAATATAAGCACAAAAGGTAAATATAACGAGTAAATAATGGCCTAGTTTTAATTTGCTTTTAAACCAATCAACAAAAAGATGATAAAAAACAAAAAAAGCTATCCAAGAACTAAAAAGATAAAATCCATGGATAATATCAATTAATAAAAGATAAAACAAAGAAAAATACCATCTAAAATCAAGCTTATTAAGAGTTCTTTCTTTTTCTTTTAAAAGCACTATCATATAACAAAAAAACACGCCAAACAAAGGAGGCATCCAATAATAAACAGAGCTTAGCACTTGATAAAAAATCAAAGATAAATAAAAAAATAAATAAGAAAAATCAAATCTATTTTTTACTAAATTTCTACTCCTCATTAAAACCTAAGCTCTCTAAAATAATTTTTTGTTCTAATTTATCAATACCACTTTTTTTCAAATTTGAAACTAAAATGGCATTTTTATTTACATTTAAAATTTTTGCTTTTTGACTTTGATTGAGCTTATCTGCTTTTGTATAAACTATTATTTTTTTTTGATCAGCTCTAATAAAAGAATCTAAATACAAATCCAAATTTGCATCAATATCTAAATTTTCATGTCTTGAATCTATTAGATGAATAAAAAGCTTGATAGAACTACGCTCTTTTAAAAACTCATCTAAATTTTTATTCCAAATAGCCTTAGTTTTTTTGCTCACTTTAGCATAGCCAAAACCAGGTAAATCAATAAACATCAATTTAAATTTATCTTCATCTTTTTTACAATCAACTTCAAAAAAATTAATGAGTTGGGTTTTGCCCGGAGTTGAAGAACTTTTTGCTAAATTTTTATTCTTACAAAGAGTATTAATCAAAGAACTTTTTCCTACATTAGAGCGGCCTAAAAATGCAATTTCGGTATATATAGGCTGTGGAGCTTCATTTATTTTAGAAGCAGAAGTTAAAAATTTAGCATTTAATATCATTCTTTTACTTCAAATACAAATTTAGCAGGTTTTTTATCATTACTAACTACTCTATAAGTCATATTTTTTCTATCTACTATGATTTTATCACCTATAAGCTCTTTTTTTGACTGCACTTCTATAATTTTTGCATTACCATTAATTTCATATGTATCTTTAGCTACATTATAAACAAACTCATCACCACTTCCATGATAAATCTTATCTTTCATCATAATTTTAAATTTAGCATCTTTAGTAGCTATATACTTAATGGGTTGTTTATTTTTCATATAAATGACTAATTTTTGCGAATTTAAAATATCTTTACCTTTTTTTACTTCCACATCACCGGTTAATATGCTCGTTTCATTTTTCTCATCCAAATAAAAATCTTTAGCATAAACTTCTATTTTTTGAGCACTAAATGCAAATAAATTTAACAAACACAAAAAAATTATTGCTCTAAAAACCATGCTTTTATTCCTTGAATTTTTAATTCTTTTTGACTCACATCATATAAAAAATTATCCCCAAAAACCTCATTTAACCCTATATATGCCTTAAATTTTTCATTGGAAAATAAAATTTTATTTTTCATATCATAAATTGCTTTTTGAGTAAAAATAGAAGTTTGATTTTGATCAAAATAACTTACATTACCTTCTAAAATGGATTTTTCATCATTTCTTACTAATAAATCCGAACTTAAATTATAATCAAGTGCTTGCACTTTAAAATCATCAAAAATATCTTTATCTTGGTATTTTACCCAACGACTTGCTTGATAGCTAGCTTTTGTAACAGATGTATTAAGCTCATAATCAAGCACATCAAAAGCTTGCATATTTGCCACATCTACCTTTTGCGGTTTTATTGCAAACAAATAAGGATCTTGAGTACTTAAAATCACCATAACAAAGGCAAATAAACTCATTAATATAGCAAAAATTTTTATCGCCAAAGTTTATCCCATTGAGCTTGCATATTATTATGTTCAATTAAAATTTCTATCATCTCACTCACTGCTCCATTACCACCTTTTCTGTTTAAAACTTTATCAGTTTTTAAAGCCTTATGCGCATCTTTTGGCTTAAAACTATAAGCAACTGCTTCAAGTAAGCTCATATCATTATAATAATCCCCAATAGCAGCACATTGAGAAAAGTCTAAATTTAATTTTTCTAAAATTTCTTTAGCACAAGTTAATTTATCACTAATACCTTGATATACTAGATCAATTTTTAAATCTCTAGCTCTAAAATATACACACTCGCTAGTCCTGCCTGTAATAATAGCAACTTTTTTGCCAAGCTTTTGCCAAGCCTCAATTGCTGCACCATCTTTTACATTAAACTCTTTAATTTCACCATAATTTTGTGTGTAGATGATTTTACCATCTGTTAGACAACCATCTACATCTAAAAAAATAAGCTCTATCATAATTTTACTCTCTTACTATAAACGCACCGGGAAAAGAACCACCATCAACAAAATCCCTTGCTTCTTGCTCGCTTCTAAAGCCTTTTAAAAATACTCTATGTAAACCATCTTTAGCACTTGTTTGTATTGTTGAAGTATAAGAATTATAATTTTTATATCTACTTGCTATTAACTCTGCGCCACTTTTATTTCTAAATGCCCCAATTTGCACCATAAAAGCTCCACCTTGGAAAATATGGCCACTATCAGCAATCTCCCCGCTGCTACCTAAATTAGAATTAGTATGCACTGAACCTGAATTTGCACTTGTTCCAAAACCAATTACTTCAAGTCTTACAGGAGCCGTTCCTGCTTGAATCATATCAATATCTCTTGCGGCCATATTAGATAAATCTATAATCCTACCTGCTACAAAAGGTCCTCTATCATTTATTCTTACGGTAGTTTGACGATGATTTTTTAAATTAGTTACCTTTACTATAGTATTCATAGGTAAAGTTTTATGAGCTGCTGTATAAGCATGTTGATCATAAGTTTCACCATTGGAAGTTTTTTTACCATGAAAGCCCGGTCCATACCAACTAGCTATACCATCAGCAGTCTCACCTACTTCTACTACGGTTGGATAATATGTTTTACCATTAATAGTATAAGGTTTCATAGTGCCTTTTAAGCCTGTATTATTATGCTTTATACTTTTAAAATCTCTTTCTGGATAATACACAGTAGGTGTGCTAATAGGCACCATACTACAAGCACTAAATAAAACCCCTACACAACTAACGACTAACGACTTTTGTATGAGAGTTTTTTGGTAATTTTTGAGTAGTTTTGATTTTTGCATTGTTATTCTCCTTAATTTTTAACACAAGTTTTTGATTAATATTAATCAAGTTTCCTTTGATTTTATTATATTCTTTAATGCTTTCAACACTAATTTTATGTTTTTTTGCAATAGTATAAAGACTATCACCCTTTTTTACTATATAAATTTTTGTATGCGGAATAGTTGTATCCACTTTAGCTAGCTTTACATTCTCTAATGCATTTTCCACAGCCACACTTTTACTTAAAGGAATATACATATAATAATCTTTTTTATCAGGCGGAGTAAAGTCATAATTAAAATGTGGATTATAACGCTTAAATTCATTATAAGACATCTTAGCTACTTTAGCAAGCTCTCTTAAAGAAACACTTGGTGGAACAGGTATTTTTTTAACTTCACTCGATAGAGCATAATTAAGCAAAGCACTATCTTGTGAAATCAAAAAATCATTATTATTAGCCAAAAATGCCATAGTAAGAATTTTTCTAATAAAAATTCTAGTTTCCAATGGTAAATATTTCTTATCAGGATCAAGCAAGATTCTTAAATCATCACTTTTTGCTTTTTTTATAGCTTGGCGTAATTTACCATCACCACAATTATAAGCTAAAATTGCTAAATACCATTTTCCAAACTGCTCTTTTAATTGCTTTAAATAAGCAATGGCTGCATAAGTTGATTTGACTAAATCTCTTCTCTCATCAACATAAGGATCTATTCTTAAACCTAAAGTTTGTGCTGTTGGCTTCATAAACTGCCAAACACCTACTGCTTTAGTTCTAGAAACACTATGAATTTTTAAACCAGATTCTACAATTGCCAAATATAAAAATTCTTGAGGAATATTTTCTTTTTCTAAAATTTTACGGATAATTGGAGTGATTTTATAAAATTCTCTCATGGTATCAACTAAAGTTTTAGAATGCATATTTAAAGAAGATTCTTTAAATTCTAAAAATAACATATCACTAAGATAGCTTGCTTCTATGTCTAAATTTCTTAGAATTTGAGCTTGCTGAGTATAATATTCAGGAGTTACCTGCAAGGCTTTAGCATTTAAACATAATAATACTAATATAAAAAATATAAAGTTTTTTTTCATTATAAACCTTGAAAAAACAAACGATTAGCATTTAAATTCGTAAGTTTTACTACTTCAACTTTAGATAATTTTAAAAGATCAGATATTTTTTGTGCTACAAAATGCGTTAAAATAGGATCATTTACTTTACCACGATGTGGTTCTGGAGTTAAATAAGGCCCATCTGTTTCCAAAACAAGTTTATCTTTTGGAATTTTAGATAAAATTTCCACTAATTTTTTTGCATTTTTAAAAGTTAAAACCCCGCCTATACCAAAATAAAATCCTTCATCTGCTAGTTGAAGTAAAAGCTCGCTTGCATTAAAGCAATGCAAAACACCGCCTTGTAATTCTTTTGAGTATGTTTTTAGAATATTAAAGCTGTCTTCATTAGCTTCACGCACATGCACAATCAATGGCTTTTTATATTCAATAGCTAGTTGTATTTGAGCTATAAAAACTTCTTTTTGTCTTGTTTTGACAGTATCATCATTAGTATTTAAACGATAATAATCAAGCCCACACTCACCCACTGCGATACATTTTTTATCATCTATAAATTCTTTTAAAACTTCTAAATCAAAATCATCTATATCATAAGGATGCACCCCACAAGAAAAATACACATTATCATAAGTATGTGCTATCTCTCTTGCTCTTGGTAGATCTTTTATATCTGCACCTGGTATAATGATTTTATCTACACCATTTTCAAATGCATGCGTTAACATCTCATCTAAATATCCAAAATAAGCTTGACTATCTAGATGACAATGAGTATCTATGATTTTTTCGCTAAAATCACAATCTAAAAACATACCTCTACCCTATTTTTTCCATTAGCCTTAGCTAAATCTAATGCCTTTTGTGCTTTATTGAGCAAATCTTGCATTTGGCTTCCTTTGCTACCAAAAGCAACCCCCACAGAGATGCTATAATCAACCTCATCTAAAGCTATCAAAACACTTTCTTTGGAAATATTAACTCTTATATTTGAAAAAGCTTTTAAAGCCTCTTTATTGCTTATATTTTTTAAAGCAATGTAGAATTTACCATCTTCAATTCTAGTAGCTAAATCCATACCACGAATTTGATCTTTAATCTTTTCGGCTGTATATTTTATCACTCCATCACCGCAATCATAACTTAATTCATAATTAATTGTTGCAAGATTATCAATATCAATCAAAGCCAACGCCATTTCTTCATTTTCTTGCATATCTTCTAAATAATCTAAAAATCTTTTTTCAAAAGTAGCATAATCATCAAGTCCTGTTAATAAATCTTTACCTAAACTATACTCATCTAGCAAAACACATTTTTGCATATAATCTAAACAATTATTTACTCTACAATTAAGTGATTCTTTTTGGAAAGGTCTAATCACATAATCATTCACACCTTTTCTAAAAGCTCTTGCTTCTAATGCATCATCTT
This sequence comes from Campylobacter sp. CNRCH_2007_0968H, assembly GCF_025773245.1. Classification (NCBI taxonomy): domain Bacteria; kingdom Pseudomonadati; phylum Campylobacterota; class Epsilonproteobacteria; order Campylobacterales; family Campylobacteraceae; genus Campylobacter; species Campylobacter sp. CNRCH_2007_0968H. The sequence continues at coordinate 21,323 of NZ_JAKMTQ010000002.1, forward strand.
TATCCCCAACCATAATCACACCAAGTTCTATTTTAGAATATTTTGAGCGAATTTCTACAAGTAAATCTTCCCCATTAATTACCGGCATAGTAGCATCGCAAATTACTAATTTTGTATCAGGATGATCACTTAAATAACTTAGTGCCTCTTCTCCATGAGCTGCTGCTAAAACATTAAAAAGCTGATTGTTTAAGTTTTTCTTCATTTCTGCGCGTAAAGTTACATTTGCAATTGCTAAAATTATCTTAGTTTTATTATTTTTTTGAAGCATTCTAATAGAATTTAACATTTCATTAATACAATCTTCACTTTCTTTTTGAATATAATTAATAATATCTTTTTCCATAAATTTTTTACGAGTTTGTCCGTCATTACTTCCCGTAAGAACAATAGCGGGGATATTTTTTTCTAAAACTACATCAACCACTTCACCATTAGGAGCATCTGGTAAACAAAGATCTACAAAAGCCATAAAATAATCATTTTTCAATAAATCTTTTGCACTATTCATATCAAAAGCAACATCTACCTTTAATCCTAAAGTATTTTCTACTTTTTTTGCTAAAAGTTTAGTTAGCATTTTATTATCATCAATGATTAAAATTTTTTCTTCCATGGTAAAACACTCTCTTTAAATAATTTTAAAAAACTAATTATATCATATTGAAATTTACTTTTTGTTTTTAAAGCAAAGTTCTAGTAAATTCTAAAGCTTCTTGGGTAATATTTTCCCCGCTTACCATTCTAGCAAGTTCTTTTACTCTTTCTTCTTTTTCTATCTTTCTTACCTTACTTTCATTTCCTATTTTTTCTACTAGGAGGTGATTGCTTGCTTTTGATGAAAGCTGTGGTAAGTGTGAAATTGCAAAAATTTGATAAAACTTAGCAAGCTCTTTTAAAACTTCAGCTATACTCATTGCTTCTTTACCACTTAAATTTGCATCAATTTCATCTAAAAATATTATCCCGCTAGCTTTATTAGTAACATTACATTCAGTTGCGATAAAAGAAAGTCTTAAACGATTTATCTCACCTGAGCTTAAATTTTTCAAACTAGCTTCATTTATATTTAAATTCACTTCATCTTTACCTAAAATACTCAAAGCACAATCTTTAAGCTCTAATTTAATCTCTTTCATATAAAGTTTTTCAAGATAAAAATTAAGTAATTTCTCAAGCTCTTTTAATCTTTTTTTGCGCAAAGTACTTAATTTTTGGCTTTTCTCATCTAAAAGTATTTTAGCATTTTGCACTTTCTCTTCTAATTCTTTTTTTTCAAAACTTAAATTTTCATAATGAGCTAATTCTGCTTTTTTCTTCTCTAAAGCTTCTAAAGCTTCTTCTATACTTCCATATTTTGAAATCAAAGAAGAAAGTTTTTCTATCCTATCAAGCACTTCTTCTATATCAAAATCAAAATCATCAAAACTTTGATTTTCCCACACCACCCTTAGTTCATTTAAACACTCTGAAAAAAATGAACTATCAACATCACTAATTTGCAAAGCTTCAATCACTGCTGATTCTAATTCAAAAATTTTGCTTGCCCTGTTCCAAGCTGCATCAATTTTGTCTTTTTTAGAAAGCCTTTTTTTTAAACTCATCAACTCATCAAATTCGCCTATTTTTGGGTTGATACTTTGGATTTTTTGTATTTCAAAGCTTGTAAATTCTTTTAATTCTTCTACCTTTTTTTCTTCTTCTTGAATTTTTTCTAATTTAATTTTATTTTCTATATATTCTTTATAAACATTTTTATATTCATTTAAAAAATCTTTAAATTTCTTATCTTCTTTTGATTGCATAAAATCAAGTAAGTTTAAAAATCTTTCATTTGAAAACTCATTATTTTCCTTAGCTGAAAGATATTTTACAAATTTCTTAGAAAGTAAGGCTAAATTCTTTTTTGAAATAAGTTGATTATTGACAAAATAACGCGAGCTTTTATCTTTTAAAAGTTTAAATACATTTAATTCTTCATTTTCAATGCCAAACTCATCTAATTCAAGCTCATCGTTTAATAAAACTTCCACCATTTTAGCTTCACTCTCACTTAAAGCAAAAGCTGCCAAAATGGCCTTAAAAAGCACAGACTTTCCAGCACCACTTAAACCAGTAAAGACAGTAAGTCCCGCTTCTAAGTCTAATTTTGCTTGTTTAAAACCTAAATTTTCTTTGATTAAAATACTTTCTATCATCACTTACCCCAATTTAACTTTTCTTTTAAAACTTGGAAATAATCTCTATCTTTTTTATGTATAAAACTAAGTTCTTTCTTGCTAAGCCCTATAAGAATTCTATCATATTCTTTAGGATCAACCACTTCTTGCCCATCTAAATACAATAAACAATGCTCAACTTTTAATTCAAGCTCAAAACCATAAGGCAAAACTATAGGCCTTTGAGTTAGAGAATGAGAACAAACCGGAGTTAGAACAAAAATTTCACTCCAAGGATGTACTATAGGTCCACCTGCACTAATATTATAAGCAGTTGAACCACTTGAACTAGCTATGATTAAACCATCTCCATAATAAGCATTAAAAAGTTTATTTTCAAAAAAAACTTCCACATTTGCCATTAAAGCATTATCGCGAGAAAAAACCGCGTCATTAAAAGCAAATTTTTTAATGATTTTATTCTTTTTACAAAGCATTATTTGAAGCATTTTAGCTTTTTCTATTTTAAAATCATTTTTAAAAAACTCTTTAAAAAAACTTTCTACTTCATTAAAAGAAAAAGCAGTTAAAAAACCTAAATTTCCTGCATTTATCCCTAAAATAGGCTTTTTTGCTTGATAAGCTTGCCTACATAAAGACAAAAGCGTGCCGTCCCCACCTAGAGAAATTAAAAAATCTAATTTCTGTAAATCTTTAAGATTATTTTTTTTCTGATCTAATAACACAAGCTCTATATTTTTTTGCAAAAAAATTGTTTTTAAAAAAGCAATTTGCTCATTTAAATTTGTATTTAACCTGCAAAATAAGCCTACTTTTTGAATTTTTTCTATATTTATACATTTTTTCATAAAAAAATTATAACAAAACTTAGCTAAGCAAAAGAATAAAATACTATAATAACAAAATTGAACAAAATTAAGCTAAGGAAAAATTTTGAGAACTCATTATAATACAGAGCTTAACATACAAAATGTTGGCGAGGAAGTAACATTATGTGGTTGGGTAAATTCTTACCGTGATCATGGAGGTGTAATTTTTATCGATCTTAGAGATCGTAGCGGACTTATACAATTAGTATGTGATCCAGCAGATAATCAAGAAGCACATAATATAGCTTCATCAGTAAGAAATGAATATGTTTTAATAGCACAAGGAAAAATTCGCCCACGCGGTGAAGGACTTGTAAATCCAAAATTAAAAACCGGAGAAATAGAAGTTGTTATAAATAAACTTACTATTGAAAATGAAAGTGCTGTAGTACCTTTTGCTATAGGCGATGAAAGTGTAAATGAAGAATTAAGATTGAAATATAGATTTTTAGATTTAAGAAGCAAAAAACTTTATGATAATTTTGCTCTAAGATCAACTGCTTGTATAGCAACAAGAAATTCTTTAGCAAAAATGGGATTTTTAGAAGTTGAAACCCCTATTTTAACCAAAGCTACCCCAGAAGGCGCAAGGGATTATTTAGTACCATCACGCGTACATCAAGGTGAATTTTATGCCCTACCTCAAAGCCCTCAACTTTTCAAACAACTTTTAATGTGTTCAGGATTTGATAGATATTTTCAAATTGCAAAATGTTTTAGAGATGAGGATTTAAGAGCAGATCGTCAACCTGAATTTACTCAAATAGACATAGAAATGAGTTTTTGTGAGCAAAAAGATATCATAGCCATGGCAGAAAATTTACTTAAAGATATTTTCAAAGCTTGCGGAAAAGAAATTAGCATACCTTTTAGACAAATGAGTTATAAAGAAGCTATGGAAAATTATGGCTCTGATAAGCCTGATTTAAGATTTGATATGAAATTTATTGATGTGATTGATATTTTTGCAAAATCAAATAATGAAATTTTTGCAAATATTGCAAAAGACACGAAGAAAAATCGTATTAAAGCTTTAAGAGTTCCAAAAGGCGATACGATTTTTTCTAAACGCCAAATGCAAAGATTTGAAGAATTTGTGCGTAAATTTGGAGCAGCAGGGCTTGCATTTATACAAATGAAAGAAGATGGTCCTAAAGGCCCACTTTGTAAATTCTTTAGCGAAGAGGACTTAAATGCTTTAATCCAAAGATGTGAATTAGAAGTTGGTGATGTAGTATTTTTTGGTGCAGGGATTAAAAAAACTGTGCTTGATTATATGGGCAGATTTAGATTATTCCTTGCTGATGAAATGAAAATTATCGATGAGGATAAATTAGAATTCTTGTGGGTTATTGATTTTCCTATGTTTGAGCAAAATGATGATGGAAGCTATTCTGCAATGCACCATCCATTTACTATGCCAAAAAATATTGATGAGCAAGACTTAGAAGAAATTAATTCTATTGCACATGATGTAGTGTTAAATGGTATAGAATTAGGTGGCGGTAGTATAAGAATTCACAAAAGTCCTATCCAACAAAAAGTATTTAAGCTTTTAAATATTGATGAAGAAGAACAAAGAAAGAAATTTGGCTTCTTACTTGATGCATTAAGTTTTGGAGCACCACCACATGGTGGTATAGCAATAGGCCTTGATAGACTTATCATGCTTTTAACAAAATCTTCAAGTATTAGAGAAGTTATAGCATTTCCTAAAACACAAAGAGCGCAATGTCTTATGACTCAAGCTCCAAGCGAAGTAAGCAATGAACAAATGAGAGAACTAGGTATAAGATTAAGGGAGAATACTAAATGAAACAATTATTTTTAATCATAGGTGCACCAGGTAGTGGTAAAACAACCGATGCAAGCATCATAGCTACAGATGATGCGAGCATTACTCATTATTCTACAGGTGATTTGCTAAGAGCAGAAGTGGCTAGTGGAAGCGAACTTGGAAAGACTATTGATAGTTTTATTTCTAAAGGAAATTTGGTTCCTTTGGAAGTGGTAGTTAATACTATCATCACTGCTTTAAAAAATGCACCAACTAATACTATATTAATAGATGGTTATCCAAGAAGTGTTGAACAAATGCTTGAGTTTGATAAGGTATTAAAAAATCAAAGTGAAGTAATTTTAAAAGGTGTGATAGAAGTTAAAGTTAGCGAAGAAGTTGCTAGAGAAAGAGTTTTAGGGCGTGCTAGAGGTGCTGATGATAACGAAGAAGTTTTTAATAATAGAATGAAAGTTTATTTAGAACCTTTAGAAGAAATAACAAATTTTTATACTAAAGAAAATATCCACCATGTAATCAATGGTGAAAGAAGTATTGAAGCTATCGTAGCTGATATGAAAAATTTAATCAATGATTTATTAAAATAAAGGATAAAAAATGGATATTAGCAAAATCAAAGTTGGAGAAGTACCAAATAAACTTAATGCAGTTATTGAAATTCCTTATGGATCAAACATTAAATACGAACTTGACAAAGAAAGCGGAGCCATCATGGTTGATCGCGTGATGTATTCAGCTATGTTTTATCCAGCAAACTATGGTTTTATACCAAATACTCTTGCAGATGATGGCGATCCTATTGATATTTTAGTATTAAATGAATACCCTATCCAAGCAGGAGCTGTGATTCCTTGTCGTTTAATAGGGGTATTATTAATGGAAGATGAAAGCGGTATGGATGAAAAATTACTTGCTGTTCCTGTAAGTAAAATAGATCCAAGATATGGTAATATTAAATGTTTAGATGATTTACCAAAAGCAAGCCTAGATAAAATCAAAAATTTCTTTGAAACATATAAAATGCTTGAGCCAAACAAATGGGTAAAAGTAAAAGAATTTGCAGGTATTGAAAAAGCAAGTGAAATTTTAGAAAATTCTATTAAAAATTATAAATAATCAAAGTCCTTTTGAGGACTTCACAAAGGATAAAAAATGAAAAGTATTATTGCTTTTAGCATAGCTTTTGTGGTGCTAATAGGCGCTAGTATTGGTTTTTATATGTGGTATTTTGAAGATGATTCAAATACTTATGTATATGATTATAAAAAAAGTAGTTCTTATCAAAGCTACACTCCGCCAAGTACTCAATACAATCAAGAAAGAAATAATATAAGTGATAATACTTATTATCCATCACAACAAATAAATCCGGAGTCTTTAAAAGAAGAGACTCCGGTACAAAATAATCCTACCATAGATGAAAATACAAGCACTCAAGAAGTCGCGCCAACAACCCAAACAAATATAGCTGAAGTTTCTAAAAATGAAACTATTACTCCTAAAGTAGCCCAAGAAGAACAAAAAGTTCTCGTTGAAAACAACAAACAAACAAGTGTAAAAAAAGAAAAAACAACAAAATATAAAAATACTATGCAAGAATACATTGCAAAAGGTAAAACTAGCAGATATGAACCAAGATTAAGTAATGATTTTGTTAAAGTTTATGTATTGGATGGAAAAAGTTTAAGTGATTATAGGGTTGATATGTTAAAAGAAATGATTAATCCTGTTAAAATTAATTCTCAAGATTACAATTTAACTATTTTTATCGATATGCTTTCAAATGATAATATGAAACTAAGCATATATAATAAAGATATTGTTTTTGCTAAAAATAAGAAAAAATACAATTATGTAGATGTTAAAATTTCTGATTTAAAATTTTTATTTGAAAGAAATGGATATAGTGAATACAGCAATGAAAATCTACTTGAAAAAATCAATCAAAATCTAGCAAGAGAAGATATACTCAAAAGAGTTAAAATTCAAGGTTATGCAGACGATAGAGGTAGCACTTTTGCAAACTATATGATAGGATTAAATAGAGCAATGAATGTGGCTAAACATTTCTTTAGTTTTACTGAGGTTATAAAAATAGAATCTTTGGGAAAAGACACCTATCCTACTAAAGATAAGTCTGATTCTCAAAGAAAAAATAATCGTAAAGTAGAAATTAGTTTTTATAACTAATTTCTAAATTTCAAAACTTCTTTAACAATTTTAAGCTAACATAACAATTTATTTTCATTCTCAAGGTAGCAATTATGTATGATAAATCACTAGAAAAAGAATATTATAAAATTTGCGAAGAACGCGGATATTTTGAAATCAATGGTAATGAAAAAATTCAAGAAAAAGGTAAAAACTTTTGTATTATGATGCCACCACCTAATGTAACAGGTGTTTTGCATATAGGTCATGCTCTAACTTGTACTCTACAAGATATCACAACGCGTTATAAAAGAATGGATGGTTACAAAACTCTTTATCAGCCAGGACTTGATCATGCAGGGATTGCAACACAAAATGTTGTAGAAAAACAACTTTTAGCTCAAGGCATTAAAAAAGAAGAACTCGGTAGAGAAGAATTTGTAAAAAAGGTATGGGAATGGAAAGAGCAAAGCGGTGGTACCATAGTTAAGCAAATGCGAATTTTGGGTATCACTCCTGCTTGGAGTCGTTTGCGTTTTACTATGGATGAAGGTTTAGTAAATGCAGTAAAAAAAGCTTTTGTAGATCTTTATGATAAAAAGCTTATTTTGCGTGGAAATTACATGGTAAATTGGTGCACTCATGATGGAGCATTAAGCGATATAGAAGTAGAACACAAAGAAAATAAAGGAAAATTATATTACTTAAAATATTTCTTAGAAAATTCTCAAGAATATATCGTAGTAGCCACCACAAGACCAGAAACTTATTTTGGTGATAGCGCTGTGATGGTTAATCCAAACGATGAAAGATTTAAGCATTTAATAGGCAAAAATGTCATTTTACCTTTAATAGATAGAAAAATTCCTATTATTGCTGATGAGCATGTAGATATGGAATTTGGTACAGGCTTTGTGAAAGTAACCCCAGCACATGATCATAATGACTATGAAGTAGGCTTAAGACATAAACTTGAATTTATTACCATCTTTGATGAAAAAGGTATCTTAAATGAATATTGCTTGCATTTTAAAGGCTTAGAAAGATTAGAAGCAAGAGATATTATTATAAAAGAATTACAAGAAAAAGGTTTTGTTGAAAAAATAGAAGATTATACTAATCAAGTAGGATATTGCTATCGTTGTAAAAATGTGGTTGAGCCATATATTTCTAAACAATGGTTTGTAAAAAATGAAATCGCAAAAGAAAGTATAGAAAAAGTTAATTTTGGTGGAAGTAAATTCTACCCTGCACATTGGATTAATAGTTTTAATGCTTGGATGAGGGATTTAAAAGATTGGTGTATTTCAAGACAACTTTGGTGGGGTCATCAAATTCCTGTGTATTACTGTGAATGCTCTCATGAATGGGCAAGTGAAGAAACTCCAAGCCAATGCCCAAAATGCCAAAGCACTAATTTCAAACAAGATCCTGATGTTTTAGATACTTGGTTTTCTTCAGGTCTTTGGGCTATGAGTACTTTAGGTTGGGGTAATAAAGACTGGGGTAAAAATACACTTTGGCATGAAGATGATTTAAAAGACTTTTATCCAAATTCTTTATTAATCACTGGTTTTGATATTTTGTTTTTCTGGGTTGCTAGAATGATGTTTCAAAGCACTAATGCCTTAGGTGAACTTCCTTTTAAAGATATATATTTGCATGCTTTGGTTAAAGATGAACAAGGTAGAAAAATGAGTAAGTCTTTAGGTAATGTCATTGATCCTGTGCAAAGCGTGGATGAATATAGTGCTGATATCTTGCGTTTTACTCTTGCTCTTTTAGCTATCCAAGGTAGAGATATAAAGTTAAGCAATGACAAACTCATACAAGTTAGAAATTTTACCAACAAGCTTTATAATGCAAGTAAATTTTTACTCTTAAATGAAGAAAAATTTGAAGATTTAGATAAAAGCAAAATTCAAACTAACTTGGCAAAATACATGCTATCTCGTTTTGAAGTATGCGTAAAAGAAACAAGAGAAAATTTAGATAATTACCGCTTTAATGATGCGGCAAATACTTTGTATAGATTTTTCTGGGATGAATTTTGTGATTGGGGGATCGAGCTTAGTAAGGCTGAAAAATCAAGTATAAAAGAACTTGGAAGCATTTTTAAAGAAGCATTAAAGCTTTTAAATCCTTTTATGCCATTTATTAGTGAGTATTTATACCATGAGTTAAGTAAAACTTCTATCCAAACTCATGAATCTATAATGATTTCAAAATATCCTAAATTTAATTCTAGAGATGAAAAAATCGAAAAATTATTTAATATCATTATAGAAAGTATAGTAAGCTTACGTCGTGCAAAAACCCTAGTAGAACTTGCAAATGCAAAAATTCAAAAAGCTTGTATAAAATTAAACGATGAGAGTTTAATGGCTGAGTTAAAAAATTACACTAATTTCATCTCAACACTTGCAAAATGTGAAAACATCGAGTTTATCAATACAAATTTGGAAAAATCCATTAGAGATGTAAGCGAGAATTTAGAAGTATTTATACCAACTCAAGATCTTGATTTAAGCGGTGTTTTAAATAGACTTAATAGTCAAAAAACAAAACTTGAAAAAGAATTTAACAAGCTAGATGCTATGATGAAAAATGAAAAATTTATCTCTAATGCACCTGCTGCGGTTGTTGAGCAAAATAAAACTCAACTTGAAAATATTAAAGCTCAACTTGAAAAAATCAATGATGAAATTTCTAATTTAGAAGGCTAATAAGTGATAAAAATACAAAATCTTAAAAAACATTATGGCAAAGAATTAGTTATAAACGATGTTTCTTTAGAAGTTAAAGAAGGAGAAATTTATGCTCTTGTTGGACATAGCGGGGCAGGAAAATCAACTTTGCTAAGATGTATTAATGGTTTGGAAAATTATCAAAGCGGTAGTGTGGAAGTTTTTGGTAAAGAAATAGCTACTTTAAAAGAAAAAGAGTTAAGAGTATTTAGAAAAGATATAGGAATGATTTTTCAGCATTTTGCACTTATGAGTAGAAAAAATGTATTTGAAAATGTAGCTATGCCTTTAGAAATTCATAATTTTGACAAAAGTACAATTCAAAAAAGAGTTAATGAGCTTTTAGATCTTGTGGGACTTTTAGCCAAAAGCAAGGCATATCCAAATGAACTAAGTGGTGGGCAAAAACAAAGAGTAGCCATAGCCAGAGCCCTTGCTTTAAATCCTAAAATTTTACTAAGTGATGAAGCTACTTCTGCGCTTGATCCAAATACTACAAATAATATTTTAGAACTTATTGCCACAATCAATCAAGAATTTAACATCAGTGTAGTATTAGTAACTCATGAAATGGAAGCAGTAAAACAAATAGCACAAAAGGCTGTATTGCTAGAGCATGGACAAATTATAGGTCAAGGGAAAATCGAAGATTTATTCTTAAAACCAAGTGAAAAAATGCGTGAATTCTTAGGTGAGAGTGATTTTTTACCACAAAATGGAGTTAATGTGCGTTTATATTTTTGCAAAGAAAAAGCAAACCAAAGCATTATCACTCATATGGCTAGAAGTTTAAATATTGATTTTAATATAGTTTGGGGTAAGATAGAAAAACTAAACAACAATGCTTTAGGAAATTTGGTAATCAATATAGAAGCCAAAGATCAAGAAAGAGTTTTAAATTATTTACAAGAAAATGGCGTTATTTGGGAGCTTGTGTAATGAACTTAGAAACAATTTTAAGAAATTTTGAAAATATACTTTATCCGGCATTACTAGAAACTCTTTATATGAGTTTTACAGCCACTTTTTTAGCCTTTTTAATCGCGCTTATCCCTGCAATTGTACTTACTGTTACTGATAAAGGTGGCTTATGTGAAAATAAAAGCATTTATAGCGTGCTTGATTTTATTATCAATATTTTAAGATCTTTTCCATTTTTAGTACTTATTGTAGTTTTAAGTCCTTTTACAAAATATCTCATTGGTATTAGCATAGGAACAACTGCTACCATAGTACCACTTACCATAGGAATTGCGCCTTATTTAGCCAAAATGATAGAAAGTGCTTTTAAAGAAATTGATCCTGCTATCATTGAAGCAGCAAGATCTTATGGAGCTAGTAAAGCACAAATTATCTTTAAAGTTATGTTTAGCGAGGCTTTACCAAGTATTATTAATGGTATTACTTTAATTTTGATTATTGTTATTGGTTTTTCTGCTATGGCAGGAACTGTTGGTGGTGGTGGTTTGGGTGATGTGGCTATTCGCTATGGTTATGAGCGCTTTAGAACTGATATTATGATTCAAACTGTTGTGATTTTAATTATACTAGTGCAAATCATACAATTTATAGGAAATATTCTTTATAAAATCACCAAAAGATAAACAATGAAGCATAAACTTGGTATTTTACTAGCTGCGACTAAAAATTCAAGCTTTACCATAGGAACCTTGCTCATTAATATCATGGATGTTATGGGTGAAAAGGTAGATGTGTTTTACATTTTACATGATGGTTTTAGCTTGAACGATCAAAATATCATGCAAAAAATTGTTAAAAACAAAACAATTAAATTTATTCTTTTTACCCAAGAAGATTTTTTAACCACTCTTGATAAAAATCAAAACGATATTAATAATTTATTTTTCTTAAAAAGATGGACGCATATGACTTTTGCAAGATTTGAAGCTTTTAAGTTTTTAGATGAATGCGAAAGTATTATCTATCTTGATTTTGATGTTTTACTTTTAAAAAGTATAGATGAACTTAGTAAATTAAGAGCTAGAAAATATCATTTTGGTGTAAGATTAGGTAAAACTTTACTTCTTGAAAGCTTACCTACAAAAAAAGAGTATCATCAAAAACGTACATATTTAACTGGAATTTTAGTCTTTACCGATCTTATACCAAATCCTTTAAAATGCTATCAATTTATATATAAACATTTAAACGAAAACATTCATAATTTAAACGATCAAGGATTGTTTACACTACTAGCACTAGAATACAAATTTAAAATAAAAGATTTAAAAGATACTTATAATGGAAATATTGATTATAAAACTAACTTATCACAAAATGCTTCTATAACACATGCAGAAGGTAGCAATAATCGTTTTTGGAATAATATTTTATGCAATCAAACATGGCCTAAATGGCAAGAATACTATGAAAAATGGTTAAAATTTGGAGGAAGTAGATATTTAGATGGAATAAAAGCTACTAATACTCAAGCAAAAGCAAGAGTAAGATATCATTTATCATACAAACTAGGTTATGCCTTTATAGAGTGTGCTAAGAATAAGAAAAAAATTCCTTTTTTTACCTTTTACTCTACTAAAGATTTATTACAAACACACAAAACTAGCTAAACAATACCAAAAAGATTTGAAAACAAGACCTTACCTTAAACTTCCACCTTTATCAAGCTATGATGATTACAAAAGCGAAGGTATTAAAAATCAAAATACTTATTCTTATAAAATTGGAAAAGCCCTTATTAATGCTCAAAAAAGTTGGTATAAAGGTGGTTATATAAAATTTATAAAAGAACTTAAATGCTTTTCTAAAGAATATAAAAACAAACAAAAATAAAACTTTTCTCATCTTATTAATATTTTTACAATATAATCAAACATTTTAAAAAACTATAAAAAAGGAGTTAATATGAAATTGTTAAAATTGCTCGCTGTAAGCACAATTTTAGGTGCAAGTTTATTTGCTAATGAAGTTATCACTGTAGGTGCAACACCTGTTCCTCATGCTGAAATTTTAGAACAAACTAAAGATTTATTAAAAAAAGAAGGTTACACATTAGAAATTAAAGAATTTAATGACTATGTTTTACCAAATCTTAGTACAGATAGTAAAGAACTTGATGCGAATTTCTTCCAACACCAACCTTATTTGGATGAGTTTAATGCCAATAAAGGCACAAAATTAATTAGCGTTGCAAAAGTTCACATCGAACCAATGGCTGTTTATTCTAAAAAATATAAAAATATCCAAGATCTTCCACAAAATGCTACTATAGCTGTACCAAATGATCCGACAAATGAAAGCAGAGCTTTAGATATTATCGCTAGTACTAAACTAGTTAGTTTTAAAAATATCGCATTAAAAACTCCACTTGATATTAAAGATAATCCAAAAAATATCAAATTTAAAGAGTTAAAAGCAGCACAACTTCCAAGAGCTTTAGATGATGTTGATTTTGCAGTGATTAATTCAAACTATGCTTTATCGGCAAATTTAAATCCTGTAAAAGATTCTATTTTAATAGAAAGCAAAGAAAGTCCTTATGCAAACATCTTAGTAACTACTCAAGATAATAAAGATAATCCTAAAATCAAAGCTTTAATAAAGGCTTTGCAAAGTCAAAAAGTAAAAGATTTTATCAATGAAAAATACCAAGGTGCCGTAGTTCCTGCATTTTAAAACAAACCTTGAGTTTAAAACTCAAGGTTATTTATTTTTTAATAAGTTCTGTGGTAATTTTAGCTATTTCTAATTCTTCTTCTGTTGGAACAATTAAAATTTTAATTTTAGAGTCTTTTTTACTAATCTCACCATTTCTAAGTTGTGCATTTTTATCTAAATCTATATCAAATCCCAAATGCGCTAGTCTTTGACAAACTTTTGCTCTAACAATATTATCATTTTCTCCAATACCAGCTGTAAAAATCAACGCATCGACTCTAGGTAAAATCGCAAAATATGAGCCAATATATTTACTCAAACGATAACAAAACATATCAAGAGCAAGTCTTGCTTTTTCGTTATTTTCTTCAATTTGCGCTTCAATATCTCTAAAATCATTAAACCCACAAATTCCATAAACACCACTTTTTTTATTCATTATAGTATCTAAATCAGATGGATTTAAATTTAATTCTTTTGCTAAAAATGGCAATACAGCAGGATCAATATCACCACATCTAGTTCCCATAATCAAACCTTCTAGTGGAGTAAAACCCATAGAAGTATCTACGCATTTTCCATTTTCTATAGCACAAACACTCGCACCATTTCCAAGGTGAGCGCTAATTGCATTAAATTCATTAATATTTTTACCAAGTATATGTGCAGCTTGTTTACTTACATAAGAATGTGAAGTACCGTGAAAGCCGTATTTTCTAACTTGGTGTTTTTCATAAAACTCATAAGGCAAAGCATACATATAAGCATAATCAGGCATGCTTTGATGAAAAGCTGTGTCAAAAACTGTCACATTGGGAACTTTTGGAGCTGCTTTTATCATAGTTTTAATACCTATTAAATGTGCAGGATTATGTAAAGGTGCTATATGAGAAACCCTATCAATTTCTTTTAAAATTTCATCATCTACTAAACAATGTTTAGTTAAATTTGGACCTCCATGAACTATCCTATGTCCACACCCATCAAGCTCATTTAAATCATGTAAAATTCCACTTTGAGCAAATAATTCATTTACTAATTCAATACCTTGTTCATGATCTTTAATTGCTAATTCTTTTTGGTATTTTTGACCACTTTTTAGATCTTTTAGTTCTATTTTAGAGCTTTGCTCGCCTATTTTTTCCACTAAACCAGATGCTAGGGCTTCATCTTTTTCAAAAAGCTTAAATTTAATTGAAGATGAGCCTGAATTTAAAACTAATATTTTCATTTTTCTCCTTATTCTTGTGCTTGAATAGCACTTAAAATCACAGTATTAACAATATCTTCCACCAAGCAACCTCTACTTAAATCATTAATTGGCTTTTTAAGACCTTGTAAAATCGGGCCAATAGCTAAAGAATTTGCTGTTCTTTGTACTGCTTTATAGCAAATATTTGCCGCATTTAAATCAGGAAACACATATACATTTGCCTTTCCTGCTACTTTAGAATTTGGCATTTTACTTTTTGCTGTTAGCATATCATATGCTGCATCAAATTGTATAGGACCTTCTAGCTCAAGTTGAGGATATTTTTCTTTAGCTATTTTAGTAGCTTCTTTAATCGCATCCACGCTAGCTCCACTCCCACTATCTCCACTAGAATATGAAAGTAAAGCCACTTTAGGTTCAAGTCCAAAAGCCTTAGCACTATTTGCACTCACATAAGCAATTTCAGCAAGTTGTTCAGGGGTTGGATTTGGCATAACAGCGCAATCAGCAAAAACCAAAACCTTATCTTCTAAAGACATAAAAAACATACCAGAAACCAAACTCACATCAGGTTTTGTTTTGATAATTTGCAAAGCAGGACGAATAGTTTCAGCAGTAGTTGTACTTGCACCACTTACCATAGCATGGGCTTTTTGAGTATGTACAAGTAAAGTCGCAAAATAAGTTTTATCTTGCACGAGTTTTTTAGCTTCTTCTTTACTCATACCTTTACTTTTTCTAGCTTCATATAAAAGTTCTTCAAATTCTTCATTATATTGAGAATTTTTAGGATTTATAATACGCACACCATCGATATTGATATTTAAACTATTAGCTTTCGCACAAATTTCATTGCTATCACCTAGCAAAATCAAATCAACAATTTCATTTTGTATTAAAAATTCACTAGCTTTTAATACTCTTTCATCAAAACTTTCAGGTAAAACTACTATTTTTTTATCTGCTTTTGCTTTTTCAAAAAGCTCATAAGAAAATCTTGCCTGAGTTTTATAAGTATATTCTTGTAATAAATCTTGAGTAAAATCTTCATTTTCTTTTAACAAAACAAAGTCGCTAAGCTTTTGGCTTAGTAAAAAATTTAACATAGTATAATTTTCATCTTGACTTTTTGCATACAATGGAGTGTTTAGCTCTTTAGCTAAGGCTATATTTAAACTTAAATCCCCCATCAAGCCAAAATCATCTACTCCAACTACTATAGTAAAATCATTTTCTTTTTTTGTTTTCTCAAAATCTTCAATAATTTTTTTAAAAAAATCATTTAAATTTTGAGTGAATTTACCTTGATACTCATTTTTTTCAAAACTACTAAAAAAATCTATTTTAAGATTTCTTTTTGTGCAAAATGAAGTAATTTTTTCTTTATTTTTTTCACAAAAAACAGGAAAGTAAAAAGCTATTTTACCTCGTACCTTTTCTAAACACTGCTGCAAAAATTTTTCATCAATGCAGTTTAATAAAAACATAGATTTCATTTTTTCCTCTTTATTTAACAAAATAATTGTTTTTTATAATATAATTATTTTAAAATTCATCATAATAATATAAGGTTATAAAGCTATGAAATTTAAAAATGTTAATTTTTACTTGTTACCTTTTGTAATGTTTGGCTGTAGTGCCACAGTTGATCCACATATTAATATGAAACCACCTACTTATGTAGAAGAACTAGCTCCTAAGCAAAATCATAATACTCAAAGCAATCCTGGATCGCTGTTTGGTAAAGGAGATAACCCTTTATTTTCTGATAAAAAAGCAATGAATGTAAATGACTTGGTAACCGTAGTCATTAGAGAAAATGCTACACAAAATTCACAAGGCTCTAAATCTACAAGCAAAAACAACAATGTAAATTTAGGCGGTGGACAAATAACTACAGGTGCTGGACTTAGCAAAGTTAGAGATTTTGTTAATGACTATACAAATATAGGCTATACCACAGCAAGTACTTCACAATATCAAGGCACAGGAAGCCAAACTAGAAGTGAAAATTTCCAAACTACAATTTCTGCTAGAGTAATTAAGGTTTTATCTAATGGAAATTATTTTATAGAAGGAAGTCGTGAGCTTTTAATCAATGGAGAAAAACAAATCATTCAACTAAGTGGGGTTATAAGACCTTATGATATTTCTCAAGATAATATGATAGATAGTAAATATATAGCTGATGCAAAGATTCTTTATAAAACCGAAGGCGATATAGACAAATCTACACGCAAGCCTTGGGGGACAAAATTTATGGAGACCATTTGGCCTTTTTAAGCTAAATGGTTTTACATAAAACTTGGCGCATCATTGGAAAATAAAATCAAATCCCCATTTTGAGTTAATCTTGATAAAGTTTGCACAAGTTGAGATTTTTCTTTTAATACATAAAAATCTAATGTGATATGTTTTTGTAAAATCGCGCTATTAGCCTCTGAAGTAATAATCACAAAATCAAAACATTCATTAATAATTTTACATAATTTTATATTTTCTTCTTCATTAACTTCAACTATACCAGGAGTTACTAAAACTCTTCTTCCTTGATAGCTTTTACAAAGCTCATAGCTTTGACTCATACCCTTAAAATTTCCATTAAAGCCATCATCTATGATAAATTTAGGCTCTTTAGAAATCACTTGCAAGCGATGTTCTACTGCCTTTAAATTCGATACGCTTTTTGTAATATTTTCTATTTTAATTCCTAAATAATGTGCAAGCAAAATACACACGCTAATATTATAAGCATTAAAAGCACCTAGTAAATTTGCATGAAAGTCATAAATACTATCATCTAATCTTATTTTAAAATCCAATCCTTCCAAACTTGCCCTAACATCACTTAAATACTCATCATAAAATTCATTTTCATATAAGGTGCTTGAGTGTAAAAAGTATTTTTCTAAACGCTTGGATTTTAAAGCTTGCAACTTAGCTTTGCGGATATTATCTTGAGTTTTAAAATATTCCAAATGCGCCAAACCAATCTCACCTACTATGCAAATTTGAGGATTTAAAAACTCTGTAATTTCTAAAATATCATTTTGCTCTCTTGCACCAGCTTCTACGATATAAATTTCAGTATTATTTTCCAAATTTTCATTGATATCTTTTACTATACCCATAAAAGTATTAACACTTCTTGGAGTCTTATAGCACTTAAACTCATCTTTTAAAAGTTCGTATAAAAAATTTTTTATACTTGTTTTTCCAAAACTTGCAGTTATTAGAATGATTTTTAAATTTGGATTATCACAAATCTTTTTACTTGCTTTTTTTATAAAACTTTTCTGATTAATTTTTTCCACAAAAAAGCTTAATAAAAATGTAACTACTAAAGCTTCTAAACCTATCCAAAAAAATGGTATAAAAATCAAGCTAAAAAGTGACAAAAATAAAAAATAACGCTTAATCCTAGCAGTAAAAACTAGCTTTTTATCTAAATTTTTATATAAATATCCACCATATAGTAAAGATAGAGCAAAAACTATAAAATATAAATAAAAATTTCCACTATACAAAGAAAACACAAAAGCAAAATAAGGAATTATTAAAAAATACAAATGCCATAAGGGTTTGGAAAAGTGTAAAATTATGCGTGAAAATTTATAAGAGTACCATTGTAAGGCTAAAATCAGATAAAATCCAAGTAAAAAATTCAAACTTAAAAAAGCTATCATACTAATCATTTTTTAAAAATTCCTCATGTATTTTTTCATTTATAAAATCAGCATGTTTTAAAAAGAAAAAATGATCCCCATCTAATGCAAAAAATTTCCCTTTTTGTGCTAAAGAATGGATAATTGCTCCGCTTTTTAAAGGTGTAGCCTTATCTTCATTACCCCAAAAAATCAAAATAGGATTTTTAAGCTTTTGAAATTCATTTTCTAAATTTTCATTAACAACCTTTTTAAAGGTTTCATACATCACTTCATTCATGCCTTGAGCGTCTTTACTAATAAAAAATTTCCTCCAAAAATCCCCATAAGGGAGATTTTTTAAAATTTTAAACAAGGTTATTTTAAACTTCACTTTAAAACTTTTTGGTAAAACTACGCCTGCACTAGAAAGCAAAATCAAACCTTGAAAATTAGCATTTTGGCACATAATAGTCGCAACTTTTCCGCCAAAAGAATGCCCCATTAAATAATCTACTTTTTGCTCAATTGTAGTTAAAAAGTCTTCTACAACCTTTGCATAAGCATAAGAATCCATAGATGCATCTATACTTGAATTTCCAAAACCAGGTAAATCTAAATAAATTTGCTTAAAATCACTCAAAGGCTTTTCAAAAGCTTGTTTCATAAGCTCTTTATTAGCACCCCAACCATGTAAAACAAGAATTGTTTTTTCGCATTTTGGATTGATGATTTCATAACTTAAATTATAAAAATACCCATTAGAATATACTCTAGTTTTTGCCATTTCTAGCCTTTTTTATCTTTGTAAATCTTTTCTAAAAGCATCACAGCTTCATTTAAACGCTCATATTCTTCAAAGTTCAAAAGTACAGCTTCAAATTTATTGTTTTTTACAATCACCACTCTACCATTTTCACTTTTTTTTGTTTTTTCAAGCATAGTGCTGAAATTTCTTACCACTTCAGTTGCAGTATAAATTTCATCTTTGCTAAAAGTAGCCATGATTATAATTTACCTTTTTGTCCATTAATACTATGAATAAAAGCATAATCAATCTTAATTTGCTTTTCAAATTCTATATTTTTAGCTAGACTATTAATTACATTAGTAAAATCTTCAAATAAATAATTTGCTAAAGATCCTGGATTTGGATTGATCTCATTTAAATAAACCTCATCATCTATCACAAAAAAATCACAGCGAATCAAAGCTCCTTTAAATAAAGGATTATAAATTCTAGTAAAATTATCCCTTAATTTTTGTTTTAATTCTTCACTAATATTTGCTTCACTTACTTTAGAACTTTCTGAAAAACCTAAATATTTTTGTTCAAAATCTAAAATTTCATTTTTTCTAGGCTCTTCAATAATAGAAAATTCCATTTTTTCATCTATCATACAACCTGCTAAGTTATATTCTTTAATATTACTTACAAATTGTTCTATCACAATATCCTCATCAAATTCAAAAGCAACATCTTTGGCATACTTAAGCTCGCTTTCATCTTTAACTATGCTTATACCTATACTACTACCTAATCTTGCAGGCTTTAAAATACAAGGAAAGTCCAAAGATACATTTTGCTCTTTATGCAAATTTAAAACCTTATAATCAAGTGTTTTCACCCCTACGCTTTGTGCATAAAGTTTAGTTAAAACCTTATTAAAAGATAAAACACTAGCTTCTATGCGTGGACCTATGTATTTTATACCATAAAAATCAAGCAAAGCAGCTATTTTGCCATCTTCACCATCTTTTCCATGTATGATATTTATCGCTATATCAATGTCAAGTTTTTTCTCACCTAACATAGTTTTTATGAAAAACCCACCCTGCTTTAACACCAAGGCTTTTTCTTTTTTATAAGCACCGCTGCTAAAAGTTTTTGCATTCATTTTTTCTTCATCTATAAGAAAAAATTCCTTATTTTTATCACAAAATATAAATTTTTTTTGTGCTTTGAGTACTTTTTTTAATACCACAGCACTTACAATGCTAATTTCATGCTCATAAGAATTTGCACCAAAAATTACACCATATATCATTATATTTTTCCTTTTATTATGCTAATTTTTTCAAAGCCTCTTTAATAAGCTCACTAGTATTTTTACTCTCACAAGTTTTTAAAACCTTTAAAATATTTTCTTGTTTAAAACCAAGTGAAAGTAAAGCTGCCAAAGCTTGTGCTTGGTCTTGATTAGAATTTTCTATATTGATTTTTGTATCACTTAACTCAGCTATAATTCTTTTTGCACTCTTTGGACCAATACCAGGAACTTTTTTAAATACACTCTCATCGCCACTTTGCAAAGCTGCATAAAAAGTATTAGTATCTAAGCTTGAGCAAAGTGCCATAGCAGTAGTTGCTCCTATACCACTAATTTTGATTAATAATTCAAACATTCTTTGCTCATTTATATCTAAAAATCCATATAATTTATGAGAGTCTTCTTTGATAATTTGAGTGATTAAAAACTCAACCTTTTGATCTTTTTCAAAATTACTTGAGCAAAAAAGCGAAACAAAAACACCATAACTTACCCCACTTGAAGTTTTCAAAACTACAAAAGTAGGTTCTTTTTTACTCACTATTCCTTCAATTGCCACTATCATTTAGTTTCTTCCTTGTAATTGTTAATAGCACGAATTTCAAAAAGTTCCATCTCATTTTCTGTATTAATTTTTTGAAGCTCAAAACATTGAATTTTTTCTTCATCATGAGGATAATAGCTTAATTCTTTTCTAGGATTTAACAAAATGAATTTAATTTCATTTAAATCCATCCATTTTCCACTTTTATTAATAATCTTAGATTTTAAAAGTTTTTCTTGAATTTTCTTAAGCTTTTCCATATTTGCTTTTTCTTCTTCTTTTAAAGATTCTATTTTATTGGCAAAAATACTTAGATTTTCAATCTTTTGATTAAAATCTTTAATAGTAGCTTTATAAGCTTGCGGTATAGCTCTTTTTGCACTCATTAATTCTTTTACTTTTTGCTGTAAAATTCGTATGGAGTCTTTACTTATATTGATTGTGTGTTTAGTCTCTTCTATTTCTTTAGCTAAATTTTCTTGTTCTTTTTTCAATCCATCAACATGTATTAGTATCTCTTCTCCGCTTTTTTCTTCTCCAAAAGCTTTAAGATCTTGAATTATAAATTTATTTCCACTGCCTTGAATTTTTTCAACATGGATTAAACTTTTAGCACTACATAAACAATTTCCGCCGAGTTCTTGTATGTAAATTTCATCAGCAATAATCTCTCCACCCATAGCCTTTTTAATATTTACTTTTTTAGCCTTGATAGAGCCATTTTCCAAAGTTTCAGCAAAAACCTCCTCAGCCTCACAATATCCTCTTAAGATATTAACCTCAACCTTTTGTCCTATGATAGTGCTTTTATGATGCATATTGCCTTTAAGAATTATTTTTTTACCTCTTAAAACAGAATCTTGAGCCATATTACCAGTAACTTCTAATTCCTGAGCCTCAACAGTAATTCTAGGACCTATTGCATCTTCTAGAGTGTTTGTATTTTTAATCACAATAATAACTTGCTTATCAAAACCCGCCCAAATAGAACCTGTACTTTTAAAATCAACTTTACTAAATTCTAAATAATTTTCTATCTCATAAATGGATTTTCTTTGTATAATAAAACCATCTTTTTTAGCAATATATTTTATACTCTCATCATCTTCTTTAACTTCAAATTTATCAGAACAAACAACTTTTTCTTTATTTATTTTTGGTGGAAGTGCTTTTAAAATTTTAAATCTTAAATCCTTGCCATCGCTACCCTCTTTTGGCTTGATTCTCTCAATAGCCACCTCATCTTTTCCTATAGGTGCTACATAGTTTCTATTCATCACATCGTTGTGTTTTTTTAGATTTTCTAGATAGTGATATTGAATTTCTTCATTTGTAGGCTCTTGTGGATTAACTCCCTTACATACTTCAAATTCAACTTCAAAATCAAATTTTTGCTTCTCTTTAACCTTAGCATTAAAATCAATAATTTGCTTTTTAAAATCAAAAATTCTAAGCCCAAGCAAATATTTTTCTTTTATCATCGCTTTATAAATAGCCTCTAAAAGCTCTAGTGCTAATTTATCATGAAAAGCAATAGTTTCACTAGCTCTAACGCTAGCTTTTAATAAAGTACAAAGCTCATTAGTATATAAACTAACTTCAAAAGTTGAAATGCGTGCAAATTTTTTAAAATAAATTTCTATTTTATATTCTTGTTCTATATTTAATTCATGATTTAAAAATTTCTCATCTTCTTCAAAAATTTTCAACTCTTTTTCATTAACTTTTATCCATTCTTGATTATCATAAGTATAAGAAGTACTAAAACTTAACAACCTAAAATCAAGTTCATCAACTTCACATTTATTTTCAGAAGCAAATATTAAAAGCTCTCTATAAGGGTCTTTAGTGTATAAAATTTTCTTTTCTTCCATAGCTTAAGCTTCCTTATTATATATAAAATTTTGATTTTAGCAAAAATAAAATCAAAATTTAGTTAAAATTAGCTCTATTAAAAATTTTATAATACTCAAACTAATGTTTAAAGAATGAAAATTAATGAGAAAAAATATTGTTTTTAAAAATTTCATCATCAATGCCTTAGGAATTTTATTTTCTAGGATTATGGGCGTTTTAAGAGATATTGTTTTAGCTTTGTACTTAGGAGCTGGAATTTATAGCGATATTTTCTTTGTGGCTTTAAAAATGCCTGCTTTTTTTAGAAGAATTTTTGCAGAAGGGGCCTTTGGACAAGCTTTTTTACCAAGTTTTTTAAAAGCAAGCAAAAAAGGTGCTTTTTGTATAAATGTTTTATTGCAATTTAGTATAATTGTTTTTTTAACCTGTATTTTAGTGAGTTTTTTTGCTGAATTTTTTACAAAGATTTTTGCTTTTGGCTTTAATAAAGAAACAATTATCTTGGCTGCACCTTTGGTTTCTATTAATTTTTGGTATTTGTTTTTTATTTTTTTGGTAACTTTTTTAGGCTCTTTATTAAATTATAAGCAAAATTTTTTCATCACTTCTTTTTCTGCTTCATTTTTTAATCTTTTTGTTGTGATTGCAGGTTTTTTTGTCAATCAAGATGAGCCTTTAGAGGCCTTGTATTATTTTTCATATGCGACTGTCTTAAGTGGTTTAGCTCAACTTATATGGCATATTTTTGCTTTAAAAAACACTAGAATTTTAAAAAGTATGTATTTAAGCATAAAACTTAAAAAAACAAAGACCAATTTAGATAAATTTCATTCTACTTTTACCCATGGACTTTTAGGCTCTTCGGCAAATCAAATTAGTTCATTATTAGATACTACTATAGCTAGTTTTTTAATGTCTGGAAGTATTTCGTATTTGTATTATTCTAACAGAGTTTTTCAGCTTCCTTTAGCTCTTTTTGCAATCGCTCTAAGTCAAGTAAGCTTTCCAAAAATACTAAGACATTTAAAAGCAAATGAAGAACAAAAAGCCTTAGCTTTTATGCAAAAAGCTTTTGAATATTTAAGTGTGCTTTTGATTTTAGCTAGTATAGTAGGGATTATTTTAGCTAAAGAAATTGTGGAGTTTTTATTTCAAAGAGGAAATTTTAATCAAGAAGATACAAAAATCACTGCATTTTTATTACAAGCTTATCTTTTAGGACTTTTACCTTTTGGTTTACAAAAACTTTTCTCTTTATGGCTTTATGCTAAATTTAAACAAAAAATAGCCGCTATAATAGCCTTTAAAACACTTTTTATTTCAGCATTTTTTAGCATAGTGATTATTTTACTTATCAAAGAAGAAGCTTATAAGAGCTTAGGCATTGCATTAGCTTCATCTATTAGTGCTTTTTATTTATTATATGCTAATATTAAAGAATTTGGCTTTAAAAATCTTTGGGGTATTTTTAGGGTTAAATTTTGGCTTATTAGTATAGTATTTTTAAGTTTATTTGCTCTAGGCTTATTTGAAATTAAAGATATTTTAATACAATTTTTAATTGGAATTTATCATTTTTTTAAAGGTTTATTTTAATGGTTTTTTTTGATAGTGTTTTAAAGAAAAAATGCGAATTTATCCCAAATGAGGCAAAAAAAGCAAACATTTATCTATGCGGGCCTACTGTATATGATGATGCACATTTAGGACATGCAAGAAGTAGTGTTTGTTTTGATTTTTTAAGAAGAGTTTTACTAGCAAGTAATTATGAAGTGATTTTTGCTAGAAATTACACTGATATTGATGATAAAATTTTAAAAAAAATGCAAGAAAGTGGTAAAAGTTTAGAAGAAATTACAAATTTTTATATTAAAAGATATGAAGAAGATATGCAAGCGCTTAATATCTTAGAACCTGATTTTAAACCAAAGGCTACAGCTTATATTGAGCAAATGATTATATATATAGAAAAACTTTTAGAATTAAACCTAGCTTATAAACTTGAAGATGGAATTTATTTTGATACCAGCAAAGATGATAAATACTTTTATATCTCTAAAAGAAATTTAGAAGATAATCAATCACGCTTAGAAGAAAGTGTAGCCAAAAAAAATGATAGCGATTTTGTTTTATGGAAATTTGATGAAAAATTTTATCCTGCAAGTTTTGGTAAAGGAAGACCAGGTTGGCACACAGAATGCGTTGTGATGATAGAAAGTATTTTTAAAGATAAACTTGATATTCATGCAGGAGGCATAGATTTACTTTTTCCTCACCATGAAAATGAAGCTTGTCAATGTCGTTGTAAAAACAATCATGAGCTAGCTAATTTTTGGCTGCATAATGGCTTTGTGCAAATTAATGGTGAAAAAATGAGCAAAAGCTTGGGAAATAGCTTTTTTCTAAAAGATTCTTTAAAACTTTTTAGTGGAGAGGTTTTGAGATTTTATCTTTTAAGTGTGCATTATAGAGCGCATTTTAACTACGCTTTAGAAGACTTACAAGCTGCTAAAAAAAGACTTGATAAATTTTACCGTTTAAAAAAACGCTTAAATTTAAATGCTTTTATAGATGAAAAAACTACCATAGAAAGCGAAGTAACTAAAAATATCTTAGAAGTTTTAAATGATGATTTAAATGCCTCTAAAGCCTTGGCTTTACTTGATGAGTTTATCAATGAAAGTAATATTTACTTAGATCAAAACCTAAAAGACAAAGCTTATAAAATACAATTAGAAAAAAACTTAAAAGAACTTGCTTTTATTTTTGGTATAGGTTTTATGGATACTATAAAATATTTTCAATTTGGCATTAGTGAAGAAAAATGTCAAGAAATAGAAGAAAAAATCGCTCTACGCAATAAGGCAAAGCAAGAAAAAAACTATGCCTTAGCAGATCAAATTCGTGATGAGTTAGCTAAAGAAAATATTCTTTTAATGGATACACCAAATGGTGTAGTATGGGAGAAAAATGGATAAAAATTACAAAGAAATGAAACTTAAAGAAGTTTTTACTCGCTTTAAGCCTTATTATAAAGATTATTGGTTTTATTTTGTCTTAGCTATTATTGGCATGCTTTTAACTAGTGGTGGCACAGCAGCTAGTGCATACATCATAGAGCCTATTTTAAATAAAATTTTTATAGAAAAAAATGTTGATTTGCTTTATTACATGCCTTTACTTGTTGTTTTAATTTATGCTTTAAAAAATCTTGGTGCTTATATGCAAGTTTATTATATATCTTATGTTGGGACAGATATTTTAAGAAGATTAAGAGAATTAGTTCTTGGCAATCTTTTGCGCTTAGATATGAGTTTTTTTCATAAATACAGAAGTGGAGAATTAATCAGCAGATGTACTTCTGATATTGGAGCTTTACAAAATATAGTTTCTACTATAATACCTGAAATTTTAAGAGAAAGTTTAACCGCGATTGGACTTTTAAGTGTGGTAATTTATCAAAGTCCAAAACTTGCTTTTTTTGCTTTAGTTATTTTACCTTTAGCAATTTACCCTCTTGCTATTTTTGCTAAAAAAATCAAAAAAATAGGACGCAATACTCAAGAAAAAAATTCTGATCTTACTTCAAGATTAAGTGAAATCTTTTCTAATATAGAACTTATTAAAGCTTCTAATGCAGGTAAAAATGAAATGCAAAAATTCAGCCAAACTAATAGCGAAGTTTGCAAACTTTCCTTAAAAGGCATTAGAATTGAAGCTTTAAGTAGCCCTTTAATGGAATCTATGGGTTCAATTGGCTTTGCAATAGTAATTATAATAGGTGGTAAAGAAGTAATTGATGGAAGTTTAAGCATAGGTTCTTTTTTTAGCTTTACTACAGCTTTATTTATGGCTTATACTCCTATTAAAAGACTTTCTTCACTTTATACAAGATTGCAAAATGCAGTAGCAGCTAGTGAGAGAACTTTTTATCTAACTGATTTAGAACCACAAATTAAAGGTGGCGATGAAAAACTTGCAGAAAACATCCAAAATATTCATTTTAAAAATGTCTCTTTAAGCTATCAAAAAGATAAAATAGTATTAAAAGATGTAAATTTTTCTTTTGATAAAGGAGAAATTCTAGCCTTAGTTGGATCAAGTGGTGGAGGAAAATCTTCTATTATCAATCTTTTGATGTATTTTTTTGAAAAAGATAGTGGTGAGATTTTAATCAATCAAAAAGACATTAGCTCTTTTGATATTATTAGTTTAAGAGAAAATATTTCTTTGGTAACTCAAAATATTTATATATTTAATGACACTATAGCTCAAAATATTGCTTATGCTAAAGAATATAACGAAACACGCGTGATAGAGGTTTTAAAACAAGCTAATGCTTATGATTTTGTCCAAGAACTTGGTGGTATACATACTGAATTAAAAGAACATGGAAAAAATCTCTCCGGCGGACAAAAACAACGCATTGCTATAGCAAGAGCTTTATATAAAAATCCTCAAATTTTAATTTTTGATGAAGCAACTTCAGCACTTGATAATGAAAGTGAAAAAGCCATAGTAAGAACTATAGAAAGCTTAAAAAAAGATCGCTTAATACTCATCATCGCTCATAGGCTTAGCACTATAGAAAATGCTGACAAAATTGCTGTGCTTGATAAAGGAAAAATAGCTTCTATAGGAAATGATGCTTATTTGATGCGACATTGTGAAATTTATCAAAAATTAAAACAAAAAGTACAAAAAACTGATAAAGTTAAAGAAAATGAAAACTAAGAATTATCATTTTTTTAGTAAAATATGCCATTTTATAAAAAAGGAAAAATATGACTTATGAAAGTTTAAAACCTTTAATATATAAATTAGATCCAGAAAATGCCCATGCTTTAGCTGAATTTAGCATGCGAACGCTAGATTGTATATTTCCTGGAGGACTTAGTTTTTTTGCAAAAGATTGTATAATAAATGATGAAATTTTAAATCAAGAAATTTTTAATTTAAATTTTTACAATCCTGTGGGCTTAGCAGGTGGCTTTGATAAAAATGCAACTATGATAAGACCGCTAAGTGCTTTAGGTTTTGGTTTTTTAGAATATGGAACTTTCACCCCAAAACCTCAAAATGGCAACGAAAAACCTAGACTTTTTAGACTTGTTGAACAAGAAAGTATTCAAAATGCTATGGGTTTTAATAATAAAGGTAAAGATGCTATCGCAAAAGAAGTAAAAAAAGTCTATCCTTTTAGCATACCTTTAGTAGCAAATATAGGCAAAAATAAAATCACTCCAAATGAAGAAGCTATTAATGATTATATTATTTTATTAAAAGAATTTAAAGATTTGTGCGATTTGTTTGTGATTAATATATCCTCTCCAAATACCAAAAATTTAAGAGATTTACAAAGTGAGGAATTTGTAAGCACCCTATTTAATCAAGCAAAAGAAATCACAAAAAAACCTGTGATTTTAAAAATTGCTCCAGATATGAGTATAGATAGTGCAATTTCACTTTGCAAAAGTGCTATTAGTGCAAAAGCTGATGGTATTATCATGGCAAATACTAGTATAGATTATTCTTTAATTGATAATACAAGAACCTTTGGTGGAATTAGTGGTAGATTAATCACTCAAAAAAGTGCGACATTTTTTAAAGAAGTAGCTAAAGAAATTTATCAAGATACTATTTTAATAGCAAGCGGTGGTATAGATAGTGCTGAACTTGCTTATGAACGCATTAAAAATGGGGCTAGTTTGGTTCAAATTTATACAGCTATGATTTTCAAAGGACCAAGCATTGTTAAAAATATCAATCAAGGATTAATTGAACTTTTAAAACAAGATGGTTTTAATCATATTAGTCAAGCTATAGGAGTTAATTTTAAATGATTAATTATAAAAAAATCACCCTTGAAAATGAACTTGAAATTTACACTTTACCTGTAAATAAAAAAAGCGGGGTTATAAGTGTAGATATTTTTTATAAAGTTGGCTCAAGAAATGAAAAAATGGGAAAAAGCGGCATAGCTCACATGCTTGAACATTTAAATTTTAAAAGTACAAAAAATTTAAAAGCAGGCGAATTTGATGAGATAGTCAAGGGTTTTGGTGGAGTGGATAATGCAAGTACTGGTTTTGACTATACGCATTATTTTATAAAATGCTCTAGTGAAAATTTAGACAAATCTTTGTGGCTTTTTGCTGAATTAATGCGTAATTTAAATTTAAAAGATGATGAGTTTCAGCCTGAAAGAAATGTAGTTTTAGAAGAAAGGCGTTGGAGAACTGATAATAATCCTTTAGGATATTTATATTTTAGATTATACAATCATGCCTTTTTACATCATCCATATCATTGGACTCCAATAGGCTTTTTTAAAGATATACAAAATTGGAAAATAGAAGATATACAAGATTTTCATCAAACTTTTTATCAACCCAAAAATGCTATTTTGCTTGTGAGTGGTGATATTAATGAAGATGAAGTTTTCAATCTTGCTAAAAAACATTTTCAAGATATAAAAAACACCAAAGAAATCCCTATAGTTCATGAAAAAGAACCTGAACAAGATGGTGCTAAACGCGTGATCTTGCACAAAGAAAGCGATACGCAACTACTAGCACTTGCATACAAAATTCCTGCATTTAATCATGAAGATATGCCAAAACTTTGCGCATTGAGTGAGCTTTTAGGAAATGGAAAAAGCTCATTAATAAGTGAAATTTTAATTGATAAATTAGAACTAATCAATGAATTTTATGCCTATGCAAGTGAAAATATAGATGAGAATTTATTTATATTTATTTGTGTTTGTAATGAAGGTATAAAATCAGAAGATGTTGAAAAAGAGCTTTTGAAAATTCTTGAAGATGTAAAAAATGCCAAATTTGATGATGCTATCATGGAAAAAATCAAAAATACCGTAAAAAGTGATTTTATTTTTTCACTAAGCAATGCAAGTAGCGTTGCAAATATTTATGGATCTTATCTTGCAAAGGGTGATTTAAAACCTTTGCTTGATTATGAAAAAAATATAGAAAATCTAAGCAAAGATGATTTAATTCATTGTGCTAGAAAATACTTCAATGAAGACAAATCTACAACAATAATCTTAAAAAGGGGTGAAAATGGACAATAACATCATCATAGGAGCAATGACAGCTTTAATAACTCCGTTTAAAAATGGAAAATTAGATGAGCAAACTTACCATAAACTCATCAAAAGACAAATCGCAAATGGAATTGATGTGGTGGTGCCTGTTGGAACAACCGGAGAAAGTGCCACCTTAACCCATGAAGAGCATAGAATTTGTATAGAAATAGCACTAGATGCATGCAAAGGAAGTTCTTGTAAGGTTTTAGCAGGAGCAGGAAGCAATGCCACACATGAAGCTGTAAGTTTGGCTAAGTTTGCACAAGAGCATGGAGCTGATGGAATTTTAAGCGTTACTCCATATTATAACAAACCCACACAAGAAGGTTTATATCTTCATTATAAAGAAATAGCAAAAAGTATAGATATACCTGTACTTTTATATAATGTCCCAGGAAGAACAGGGTGTGAGCTTCAAACAGAAACTATTATAAGATTATTTAGAGATTGTGAAAATATTTACGGAGTAAAAGAAGCTAGTGGAAGCATTGATAAATGCGTTGATTTGCTAGCGCATGAACCTAGAATGATACTTTTAAGCGGGGAAGATGCGATTAATTATCCTATACTTTCAAATGGCGGTAAGGGTGTGATTTCAGTTACTTCAAATTTACTTCCTGATATGATTTCAAAATTAACTCATCTAGCTTTAAAAGAAAAATACATTGAAGCTAAAAAAATCAATGATGAGTTATATAATATTAATAAAATTTTATTTTGCGAAAGCAATCCTATACCTATTAAAGCGGCAATGTATATAGCAGGTTTAACCCCTACTTTAGAATATCGTTTGCCACTTTGCAAACCTAGTGATTGCAATTTAACAAAAATAGAAGCGATTATGAAAAACTATAATATAAAAGGATTTTAATGGATACTTTTTTTCAAAATAAAACTTTAGTAATTAGCGGCGGAACAAGAGGGATTGGTAAAGCTATTGTATATGAGTTTGCAAAAGCGGGAGCCAATGTAGCTTTTACTTATAATTCTAATGCAGATTTAGCTCAAGAAATTGTGAAAGATTTAGAAAATAATTATAAAATCAAAGCAAAGGCTTATGAATTTAATATACTTGAACCAGAAACATATAAAGAGTTGTTTGAAAAAATCGATCAAGATTTTGATAGAATAGATTTTTTCATCTCTAATGCTATCATTTCAGGTCGTGCTGTTGTAGGTGGATATACTAAATTTATGAAATTAAAGCCAAAAGGTATTAATAATATTTTCACAGCAACCGTAAATGCTTTTGTTGTTGGAGCACAAGAAGCGGCAAAAAGAATGGAAAAAGTTGGCGGGGGTAGTATATTATCTATTTCTTCAACAGGAAATTTAGTTCATATTGAAAATTATGCTGGTCATGGCACAGCTAAAGCAGCGGTTGAAGCTATGGCAAGATATGCTGCAACCGAGCTTGGTTCTAAAAATATCCGTGTAAATGTAGTTAGCGGTGGACCAATTGATACTGACGCGCTTAAAGCATTTACAAATTATGAAGAGGTAAAAAATGCAACTATCAATCTTAGTCCGCTAAACCGCATTGGACAGCCACAAGATCTAGCTGGTGCATGTTTATTTTTATGCTCTGATAAGGCAAATTGGATCACAGGCCATACTTTGATCGTAGATGGTGGCACCACCTTTAAGTAATATTACCTTAAGGGTGCTTTATAAAGGATTTTAAAAGTATGAATTTACCCAATATCTTAGCTTTTATAAGGATATTATTAGCTCCACTTTTGTTTTTTTTACTTATTAATGATTTTGAAAATATCCATCCTAGTTGGGTAAATTATTTTTCTTGCGTTATTTTTAGCATAGCTGCTTTAACTGATTTTTTCGATGGCTATATTGCAAGAACTTGGAATCAAACTACTAAACTTGGAGCTATTATAGATCCTTTAGCAGATAAAATGCTTATTCTAGCTGCATTTTTAGGGTTATTACTTACGCAAAAAGCTGATCCATGGATGGTTTACATTATCTTAGTAAGAGAATTTTTCATCACCGGCTTTAGAGTGGTTATGGTAAGTGAAA
Organism: Campylobacter sp. CNRCH_2007_0968H; assembly: GCF_025773245.1. NCBI lineage: Bacteria > Pseudomonadati > Campylobacterota > Epsilonproteobacteria > Campylobacterales > Campylobacteraceae > Campylobacter > Campylobacter sp. CNRCH_2007_0968H. The sequence continues at coordinate 53,161 of NZ_JAKMTQ010000002.1, forward strand.
AATTTGATGTAAGTGCTTCTTTTGCAGGCAAAATAAAAACAACCTTTCAAATGATAGCTATTATATTTTTAATCATGCAATGGCCTTTTGCCAATACATTGTTATTTATTGCTTTAGTGCTTACACTTTATTCAGCTTTTGAATACATACTAGCTTATGTAAAACATTTAAAAAAAGGTATAAATTGAAATCATATTTATTTTTATTTATTATCTTAGCTATTGGCTTTAAATTTTATTCTTTTAGTTTTTTAATAACACTTTTAGTGATATCTTTTTTAATTTTTTTTCACGAATTAGGACATTTTTTAGCTGCAAAACATATGAGAGTTGATGTAGAAATTTTTAGCATAGGTTTTGGAAAAGCTATTTTTAAAAAAACTTACAAAAATACAGAATATCGCTTATCCGCCCTACCATTTGGTGGTTATGTTAAGCTTAAAGGACAAGATGATTTAAATCCTAGTGAAAAAAATTATGAGCCAAATAGCTATAACACTTTAAGTCCTTTAGCTAGAATTTATATACTTTTTGCAGGACCATTTTTTAACTTTTTTCTAGCATTTTTACTTTATATAGCCATAGGTTTTTTAGGAGTTCAAAAACTTGTGCCTGTTGTTGGAGATATAGCGCCAAACTCAGCTGCACAAAAAGCAAATTTACAAATTGGTGATAAAATCCTAGCTATAGATGGGGTTCAAATTCAAAGTTTTGAAGAAATTGGCAAACTTGTTCACGCAAAACCAACCCTGCTTGATATAGAACGCGATAATAAATTTATCAATATCACTTTAACACCGCAAATTGACCAAGGCTATAATGAGTTTTATCAAAAAGTTCAAAAACCTCTTATTGGTATAGCACCTAAGGGTGAGTTTGTTACTATTTATCACTCAGGAATTAGCAGTTTAAAATATGCTTATGAAGAAAGCATAGATGCTTCTTTGCTTATTTTTAAAGGTCTTGCTAAAATCATCAGTGGGGAATTAGATGCTAAAAATATGGGTGGAATCATCACTATGGTGGATATAACCTCCAAAGCAGCAAATACTAGTATAGTAGTTTTATTTTTAATCACAGCTTTAATTTCCATCAATCTTGGAGTATTAAATTTACTTCCCATTCCAGCACTAGATGGAGGACATATACTTTTTAATCTTTATGAATTAATTTTTAAAAAAGAAGTACCAAAAGTATGTTTTGAATATCTTAGTTATTTTGGCATGGCTTTACTTTTAAGCTTAATGGTATTTGTAACTTACAACGACATTACTCGTTTTATAAGCAATTAATAAGTCCTAGTAGCAAAATCATAGCGATTAAACTCGGCTATACTATTTTTACGATAAAAGCTATTATAAAATTGCTTACTTAAACTTTGTTCATAATTTAGTCTAAACTTAACCCACATTGCCGTTTGATCTTTTGCACTTGTTTTTTCATCTTGATAATTAAGTGATAAATCCAAAATAGAAATTGGAGAATAAGTAATGTTATACTGATTTTGTGTTTCTTTCATGTTAGAATTTACATTTAAAACATTTAAATAAGGTAAATCAAATATAACCCCAAACTCTGTACTATCATCACTATTATTTTCTTTTATATCATAATGATTAGCATATGCTTTAAAATATTGACTAAATTGCAATTCAGCACCAAAACTATTTTTTGCATAAGCTTGTTTATATTGATCGTTAAAATAATTAAAACCAAAATTGATTTCATCAAATTCATAACGATTAATAATTCCCAAAGAATAAGCTTGCTCTAACTGCCCTATTCTTGCTTGTTTTTCTAAAAGTAAAGTAGCATTATCATAATCTAAAATTGAGTTGATATTTTTAATATTTACATTTAAAGCGTTATAATCTAAACTAGCTTCTGTTTTATCCTTTGAGCTTAAATTTAAAACCTGTGCTAAAGAATTACTAGCAAAAGTACCAAAATCAACATTTTGAGCTTGATACTCCTGCGGTTTTTGAAAAAATACTTGTTTGGAAATTGCATTTGTTTTTTGTTCTTTAGTTATATTAACATCACCCTCACTTAAGCTTTCTTCTAAATTAGAAGCAAGCACATTTAAACATATACAACTTAAAAAAATGTATTTTTTCATTTAACCTCTTATTAAATATGTTTTTTATGCTCTATTTCGCTTATCATTTTTTCATTTATATCTTGAATTTGCTTAATATGTGCATAAATTTTTCTTTCCTCTTTGACTATTTGATTGTTTCTTATATAATCAAATAATTTTTCTATATAAGAATTTAAATTTTGATTTAAAACATAAATATTACTTGTAGAATCAAATTTGGCTAAATTTTTATCTTCTATATCTTCTATTTTGGAATTAATCACACAAGAGCAAGCTAGATATGTTTTTAAGCAACACTCTAAATAAAGCAATATTTTATTAGTATCAACACTTGTCTTAGAAATCTCATCTAATAAAATTTTAGCTTTTTCATCAACACCGGTAAACACCTCTTGAAATTCTTCTAAACTTGAGTTAGATTTTTTAGCAACTTTATAAGCTTCATTAGTTATATTTTTAATATTACTCATTTGCTCTATTGATACTTTAATCATCACAGAAATTTCTTTGGCGGCCTCTTGAGTTTTTTCAGCTAAATGTCTTACCTCATCTGCAACTACCGCAAAACCTCTACCATGCTCTCCTGCACGAGCTGCCTCAATAGCTGCATTTAATGCTAAAAGATTTGTTTGCTCTGTAATATCTTCTATAATAGATATAAAAGAAGAAACATTATTAATTTGCTGTGAAAAAGTATCCATTAAAGTATGAATTTGAGTGATATTTTCACCTAAATTTTGCAAATCGACTGAAATTAATTCTGCATTTTTGGCACTTTTTGAAGAATGAGTAGAAATATCATTTGCCTGCTCATATATATCATGCATAGTGCTTGCATTATCATTTAATTTCACATTAATCAAAGCTAATTCTTTTTGCAAAGAATCTGACATATCCTTAGAAACATTTTCAACGACAATACTTCTTATGGATAAATTTTGAGTTTTTTCTATTTCTAAAGTAGCTTCATTAATAATTTTAGCATTATATGCGAAAGTACCCATTAAGCCTTCTAATCTTGCTTTTCTATAAAATCTTTGTTCTTTTACAGCTAAAATAGCATTAAGAATTTCTCTGTTAAAAGCCTCCATTTGATCAGCTAAATCATTCACAACCCAACTTAATTTTCCTACTCCAGATTTTGGAACAGCTATATGAGTAATTCTTGCTTCCAAATTTCCTTTTGTAAGCTCATTTAAAACTTGAGTAATCCTTAAAACTTCTTTATTTCTATAATAAGCACTAGCAAGCCCAAATAACACCACTAAAGTTCCAATCACACAAAAAATAAAACCAAAAATATTATTTTCTACTATTTCCAAGATTGCCATCAAACAAAATAAAAATAAAGCAAAATAATTTACAGATTGATTGATATTATATTGATAAAACCAATTCTTCATAACTCATCCCTTTTGTATTTAAATAATCATCAAGTTTCTTCCTTGATGCACCTTTTCCACCTTTTTGCTCTTCAATCAAAAGCTCTTTGTATAATTTTTCTATTTTTTCAACTGCTTCTTTTTTGGGTTTTAAACGCATAGAATAATACCCAACAACTTCTCCTTTGGAATCAAACGAAGGACTGACAAAAGCCAAAACCCAGTAAAATGATCCATCTTTTGATAGATTCTTAACATAAGCTACAATCTCTTTTTTACTCTTAAGTCTTTCCCAAAGTAATTCAAAAACAACTTTTGGCATATCCGGATGACGCACTATGTTATGAGGTTTTCCCAATAATTCTTCCTCACTATAGCCCGAAAGAGAAATAAAGATTCTATTGCAATATATGATTTTTCCTGTAGTATCTGTTTTGGAAATAATCATTTGTCCGTCATTGAAAAATTTTTGATTATTATTTGGCAAAATTTTTCTTTTCATATACCCTCCTTAAAATATTAATTTTAATATACCAATATATAAAATTAATAAATCAAGGATTAAATAAGTCCTTTTTTAAGCTTTCTAATTAAGAATCTTGCAGGATGTAAGGCATGTAAAAATTCTTTTTTTATTCTTGGCTCATCAAAAATCAATGAGCTCATCACTCTAGCACAAACAATAGCACTAGCAAAAGCTCTAGATCCATGAGCAATAGAAAAATACAAAGGAATAAAATCATTTGGTATGACTTGATTTTTATTTTTATGCCATAAAAGTGCTTTATAATTTTGCATATAAAAATTTTCATCATAGGCTTGACCTACTATGGCAAATCTATCACTAGAATATGATCTAAATCCTACTTTACCGCCCATTATCTCTAAATTTTCATCATGTAAAAACTCTTTTACATTTTCAATATTTTGCAAATCATCATTTTTTAAAAGCGTTGTATCTTGATTAAGCCTATCATAACTTGCGCCAATAAGTTGTAAATTAAGCTCCTCATTAATAGGACAAATATATCCTTTAGAAGATAAGGCATGCGGGTTTTTTAAAAATGGTTTTAAATGAGTACATTGACCTCTTACACTACTTAATTTCATATATTTATACTCTAAAAAATTCTTAACATCAGCACCTTGAGCATAGATTAACACATCATAATCTTTTAAAATTTTTTGATTATTAAAATTTAAAAAAAACTTTTCATTTTTATAAGAATAATCTTTAAATTCATACTCAAAAAATACCCTAGCCTTGCTTTTTTGCAAAAGTGTCTTCACAAGCTCTTGAGGTTTTATACAAAATCCATCTTTTAAAAAGGCTTGATTGTTAATAATTTCAAATAAAACATTATCTTTTTGACTATCAAAACGCTCTTGCATAAGCTCATTATGAGCAAATTCATAAACCCCTTGTGGAGTTAAATTTAAAATTTGTCTATAAAATCTACTTGCTTCTAAAAAAGCATATTGTGAAAACTCACCCAATAAAACATCGGGTTTTAAAATCAAAGAGCTTAAAATTCCATTGATATTTCCAGAAGCGCCTTTTCCTAATGAATTTTCTTTTTCAAAAACATCTACTTGAACATTTCTTAAAGAAAGCTCATAAGCCATGCTTGCTCCGGCTATACCTGCTCCGATAATAGCTATTTTTTGAATCTCTTTTTTTAAAGATGGGGTATTAAAATATGCAAATTTATCTTCAAATTCTAAACCATTAAAAATGGCTTGTATCATTTCTCTTTTTCTAAAACCTTTTATCTTTTGCACTTGAAAATTGTTGTTAATTAAAGCCTTTTTTAAAACACTAGCAGAAGAAAAAGTTAAAATCTTAGCATTTATTTTTGAGTTTTTAGCAACATTGTTTATAATATTATCATCAAACATATCTTGATTTTTAGAAGGTGAAAAACCATCTAAATACCAAATATTTGCCTTAAAGTCTAAATTTTGTAGATTTTCTTTAGCATCACCAAACACCAAATCTAAAAAACAATCTTGAAAATAAAACCTATAAACTCCATCCTTACATGGAGGATAAAAATTTAAAAATTGCTCTAAAACTTCTTTAAATTCCTCATAAAAACCAAGTTTTTTATAAATTTCTCTTAATTTATCTTTTTCTATATAAAAATTTTCAAAGCTAAGATAAAAAAGTCTTTGATTGTGTTTTTTTTCTTTTAAAAAACGCTTTAATGTAAGAAAGAAATTTAAGCCTATACCAAAACCAAGTTCTGCTACAATAGTTTGTTTGTTTTCAAAGTCAAAAGCATTTGTATATATAAATTTGCTTTCACTTAAACCATCACTAGAATTAAAATAATAATCATCAAAATCCAAAGAAAAAGGCGCATTATTTTTTATAATAATATTTGCTTTTTTCATTGATTCTTATAAAAATAACTTTCAATTCCATTGGCAATACCAATGGCTAATAATTCTTGGAAATTTTTATTTGTCAATCTATTTCTTTCACTAGGATGACTAATATAACCTGTTTCAATCAAAATCGCTGGCATTTGTGCTCCTACTAAAACCCAAAACGGAGCCTCTCTAACCCCGCCATCAACAACTTTATATTTTTTTCTTACATTGCTCAAAATTTTTTTCTGCACATCGATAGCTAATTTATTTGAAGCAACTATTTTTTCACGATTTAAAAAATTTAAAAATGTTTGCTTGGAAAAATAATTCATTTCTTCAAAATCTGATTGATTTTCTGCTTCAGCAGCTTTTTTACTTCTTTCGCTTCTTGCAGGAGATAAAAAGAAAGTTTCAATTCCTTGTAAAGTCTTAGCTCTTTGTTTATTTGGTGCTGCATTTGCATGGATAGAAATAAACAAATCTGCCATTTTCTCATTAGCCATGGAAGTTCTATCTCTAAGGTTTATAAATTTATCAGTACTTCTTGTGTAATAAATTTTATATCCTCTTTTTTTTAGCTCATTTCCAAGTTTTAAAGCCACACTTAAAACTACATCCTTTTCTCTAACACCCTTATCTCCTAAAGTTCCTGGATCCTTACCTCCATGACCTGGGTCAATTACTATAATTTTGCCTGATTTTTTGATAGTAGCTTTTGCTGCTTTTGAAGTATTTTTTACTGGCGTTTTTTTAATCTTTTTCTCAAATCCTACAAATAGCTCATCATCATCCAAATCAAGACTAGTCTTAAAATCACTAGTAGAATTTAAAACAATTCTTACTGTAGTTTTATTAAACTGCACTATTGTGATAGATTGATTTTTATTAATATCAATTTTTTTTCTATCGCCTTCTAGAATGGCTTCAAAACTCACAATAGAGCGATACATTTTACCATCTTTAAAAGAGTTGATTTTAATATCTTCAATATCAATATCATTGTTTAATTTTAAATTAACACCACTTTTATCTTTACTTGATTTTAAAATATATAAAGGTTCATTTCCAACAACTTCTTTTTTAACTTCTGTTTTTTTAATCTCGCTTTGTTTTTTAACTATAGGTTTAGGTTCTTCTTTTTTTTCTATTTTTTCAAGTCCCATAAAAAGACTTTGATCTTTAAGCTCTATTTTTACTTTTAACTCTTTTTTAGAACTCAAAACTAAACGCATGCTAGTTGGATTAAATTGTGATACAATAATATCAAAATCTTTAAATTCAAAATTTCTCTTTGGCCCTTTTAAAATTCCATCAAAATCTGCAACATAACGAAAATTATCACCTTTTAAAGTAAAATTTTTTATATCTTTTTGGCTAATTTTTTCACTCAAATCAAGCAAAACACCATTATCTAATTTTTTAACATCAAGAATAAAAAGCTCTTTTTGTACCGAAGTTTTTTTATCTTCTTTTTTATCTTCTTTTTTATCTTCTTTTTTATCTTCTTTTTTATCTTCTTTTTTATCTTCTTTTTTATCTTCTTTTTTATCTTCTTTTTTATCTTCTTTTTTATCTTCTTTTTTATTAGTAAAAGCGGTAGCATTAGTTTCGTTTTTTACTAGCTCTTTTTTTATTTTTTGATCTTGTATAACTTTTAAAGCATTTTTTAAACGCGAAATTTCTTCTTCATTTACTCCGCTTTCTTTAAGCTCTTGCACATAAGCTTTATCATCAAAACCTAAAAAATTTGAACTAATGATTAATCTTTTTAAAATCTCATTTTTTTCTTCATTATTATCATTAATTACGCTTTGTATATATAAAGATTTTAGTTGTTGATGTAATTGTAATTTTTCTTCTGCATTAGAGGTTAAAAAGTTTTGATCAAATTTTTTAACCTCTACATTAGCAAAAACACCAATATAAAATAATAAAAAAATAAAAAATATTCTAAGCATCTTCACCATAAACTAATTTTTTCATTAGTTCTTCTACACTAATAAGTTTATCTAATCTATACCCATTAGCTCCTGTAAAAAATAAACCTGTTTCTTTTTTGCCACTCCAAGCATCGTATAATCTATCCGCTATACAATAACCTACTTTAGTAGCTTCCTTACCTCTACCACATGGTGCAACGCAGTTGCTCACACAAGAAATTTTTGGCCCCATTCTTTTATCTACTAAATTTAAAAGATTGGTTCTTACTCCTCTTGCAGGATAACCAACCGGGGATTTTAAAAGCTCAATATCTTCTTTTTTACAATCAAGTAATACTTGTTTAAAATCATCACTCGCATCACATTCAAAAGTTCCTATAAAACGAGTTCCCATTTGAACGCCACTTGCTCCTAAAGACATCATCTTTTCTATATCTTGCTTATCCCAAATTCCACCTGCAGCAATCAGTGGTATGTCGCCCCAATTTTTAATTTCTTGCGCAACTTGTGGCACCACATTTTCTAATTGATATTCATCCATTAAACATTGCTCATAAGTAAAACCCTGATGTCCGCCGCTTTTTGGTCCTTCAACTATAACTGCATCAGGTAAGCGATTGTATCTACCTTGCCATCTTTTACAAATAATTTTTAAAGCCTTAGCTGATGATACAATAGGTACCAAAGCAACATTAGGATAATCTTGTGTAAATTCAGGTAAATTTGTAGGAAGTCCTGCTCCTGAAACTATCACATTAAAACCAACCTCACAAGCATTACGAGCAATTTGCGCATAATTATTACTTGCATATAAAATATTACAGCCCAAAGGTGCGTCTTTGCAAACCTTTCTAGCATTATCTATCAAAGCTTTTAAGCCTGCTTTTGAGTAAAAATTATCACTACCATAAGGTTTTGCATTAAGTTCTTTATCTATATGTGTTCTATTTTCATAATACCCAGTTCCCACTGAAGAAATAATCCCTAAACCACCATTTAAAGAAACTGCAGAAGCAAGCTTATCCCAACTTATACCAAGCCCCATTCCACCTTGAAAAATAGGATATTTTATCTCATGCTTTCCAATTTTTAAAGCTTTAAAACTCATTATATTACCTTTAATTTTGCAAATTTTCTTTTTCCAACTTGTATAATATATTCTCCACTTTCTAGTTGGTATTGTTCATTTTGAACTTTTTCTCCATTAATACTTACTGCATTAGAACTAATCAATCTTCTAGCAGCTGAAGTAGAGCTTTCCATTTTACATTCCACTATAGCTTTTGCAAGCCAAATACTACCTTCTAAAGTAAAACTTGGCATATCACTAGGAAGCTCTTTTGCACTATGAACTTTGTCAAATTCCTCCTTAGCTTTTAAAGCACATTCATTTGAGTGAAAACGAGCTGTTATTTCTAAAGCTAAATTTTCCTTAGCTTTTTTAGGGTGTAATGAGCCTTTTTTAATATCATCTTTCATTTGCGAAATTTCATTTAAGCTTTTTTCACTTAAAAGCTCATAATATCTAAACATCAACTCATCACTTATACTCAAAACCTTAGCATACATATCTTTAGCATTTTCTGTTACACCGATATAATTTCCTAAGCTTTTACTCATTTTATTTACACCATCAAGACCTTCAAGCAATGGCATCATCATTACCGCTTGCTCTTTTTGGCAATTATATACTCTTTGAAGCTGTCTACCCATTAAAAGATTAAATTTTTGATCCGTTCCACCCATTTCTATATCACTTTTTAATGCAACGCTATCATAACCTTGTAAAAGTGGATATAAAAACTCACAAATTGATATAGGACTTTGCTCTTTAAAACGCTTAGTAAAATCATCTCTTTCAAGCATTCTAGCAACACTAAAAGTCGAAGTAAGTTCTACTATACCAGCAGCACCAAGCTCATTTAGCCATTTAGAATTAAAATGAATTTGAGTTTTACTTGGATCTAAAATCTTAAAAACTTGCTCTTCATAAGTTTTAGCATTTTTAAGTACTTCTTCTTTATCAAGTTTTTTTCTTGTGACACTTTTTCCTGTTGGATCGCCTATTTGAGCAGTAAAATCACCTATTAAAAATTGCACTATAGCTCCATGCTTTTGAAGTAAAGCCATCTTGCTTAAAACTACAGTATGACCTAAATGCAAATCAGCGGCCGTAGGATCAAAACCAGCTTTTACAAAAAAGTTTTCGCCTTTTTCATAATAATTTTTTACCAAAGAAATCAATCTTTCCTCATCAATAATTTCTGCTATTCCTCTTTTAATTTCTTTAATAATTTCTTCAATATTCATTATAAAACCTTTTTTAGTGATTATTATATGCATCATTTAAAGATGTAAAATCTAAAATCTTATACCTAGCTTTTAATCTTTCTTTTGCATTTTCAACATCTATATTATTAGGTAATTCAACTTGCACTTCAAAATAATTTGCCACCACAGGCTCTGAATCGGCTGAATTAATACTTAAAACATTAATCTGCATTTTAGCCAAAGTAGTTAGAAAATCCGCTAAAGAGCCTTTTTTATTTTCTATAGAAACAATGATTTTGTAACTTTTTATCGAGCTATCATTCCAAGAAACAAAAACCATTTCTTTGTTATCTTCTATCATCTTCATTGCTTGTTCGCAAAGTTTATGGTGTATTGTAGCACTAGTTGAATGTCTAAAAGCGATGATTTCATCTCCTCTTTTAGGTCTACAACAATAATCAAAATTAATCGTAGTTATTTTATAATTAGAACCAATCACTATGCTTTCAAATTTTTGTTCATTTTGTTCAAATTTAGCTGCTTGATTTTGTCCTACATATTTTCTAAGAGCTATAATTACCTCTTTAAAATAATTAAAATCTAAAGCAATTTGTCTGAGCTTTTTATTAAATTTTTCTTTTTCAAGCCATTCTTCTATAAGTTTAGAATCTTTATTAAATGCCGTAGATAAAAGATTAATGGCAATTTTATTGTTTAATTCTTTTTTCTTTTGCTTACAAAAATCTCTTATACTAGCTCTAGCTTTTCCTGTTTTAACACTATCTATCCAAGAGCATCTAAAAAATTCTTCCTCTGAAGTTTCAATACTAACTATATCTCCATTTTTAAGCACAGTTAAAAGCGGGACTCTCATACGATTTACAAAGGCGGTTTTTGCATGAAGTCCTACTTTAGTATGAACCTCATATGCAAAATCCAAAGCCGTAGCTCCACGCGGTAAGGTAAAAATTTCACCTTTAGGAGAATATACTGCTATATCCTCAATATATAAACTATCCTTTGCATATTCATAAAGCTCAATAGCATCACAATCTTGTATATTATTTCCTTCTTCTTTACCATGCATAGAAATATCTTCAAGCCAATCTAAATTTGGTGTTGCAATATTTCCTTCTTTATATTTCCAATGTGCTGCAACGCCAAATTCAGCAGTTTTATGCATATCAAAGGTACGAATTTGAGCCTCTATGATATTTTTTGCATCAAAAAGTGTTGTATGTAAGGTTTGATAACCATTTTGTTTTGGCAAGGCTATATAGTCTTTAAATCTTGAAATCAAAGGATTAAAATGCGTATGTAAAATTCCCAAAGCCAAATAACAATCATAAACTTTTTCAACCAAAATTCTTACACCCAAAAGGTCTAAAACTTCATCAAGCCCCACACCTTTTCTTTGCATCTTTAAATAAATAGAATAATTATGTTTAATTCTTTTATGTATAACAAAACTACCTTGTCTAAACCCATTTTCCAAAAATAACATTTCTATTTTTGAAATAAATTCATTAAATCCAAGTTGAATTTGTTGATCTTTTGCATTTATATAATTATCAATTTGTGCATATTCATCAGGAAGCAAAAATTTAAAACTTAAATCCTCAAGTAAATTCTTTATACTTGAAATTCCAAGTCTATGAGCTATAGGTGCATATACCACTAAGGTTTCTTCGCTAATTCTTTTTTGCTTATCTTCTCGTAAATAATTTAAGGTAAGCATATTGTGCAATCTATCACAAAGCTTTATTACAAGCACACTCACATCTTCAACACCCGCTAAAAGCATATTTCTAAAAGTCAGAGCAGATTTTGCAAGTTTCTCATTGGAATTAGAATGAGTAAGATGATCTTCTCTAATACTAACTATTTTAGTTAAACCTTGAACTAATTTTGTTACTTCTTCGCCAAAATTTGCATTTAACTCTTCTTCATTACAATTTGTATCTTCTAATACATCATGTAACAATGCGGCTATAATCATAGATTGTATAGGACTCAAAAAAGCTACAAAAGAAGCTACTAATATAGGATGAACCGCATAAGGTTCTCCACTCTTTCTAAATTGTCCTTCGTGTTTTTGGATACAAAACTCCACTGCTTTTTCCAAAACAGCAGATTGTGGAAAAACCATAAAAAGAATTTCTTTTGCTCTTTGTAAATCCTTGCAATTTTTTACATCATCAACAAGTTTATCTAGCAATAACTCATCATTTACCAGCTTCAATAAATCCCTCTAATACGATTTTATCTTCTGCTATTTCATATAAAGCAATATCAGTATATTTATATTTATTTTTATCTAAATTTACTAAAGGTTCTGCGCCATTTGCAAGCTCTTCAGCTCTTTTAGCTACTACAAGAGCTAATTTGTATCTATCATCTTTTAATTTTTTTAATGCCTTTGCAGCTATTTGTTCTACTCTCATTTTTTACCTTTAATCTTGATTTTTAACAATAGAGCATAAGCTCATATCGCCTTGGATAATTTTTAATAAATTTCCTTCTTTAAACATATTACATACCACAATAGGTAAAGCATTATCTTTAGCTAGAGCTATTGCTGTATCATCCATAACTTTTATATTATCATGTAAAGCTCTTTCATAGCTTAACTCATTAAGCATAATAGCATCATCAAATTTTTTAGGATCTTTGTTATAAATTCCATCTACCTTAGTTGCTTTAATGATCATATCTGCTTGAATTTCAACCGCTCTTAAAGTTGCAGCAGTATCTGTAGTAAAATAAGGATTGCCAGTACCACAAGCAAAAATAACTATGCGTCCTTTTTCTAAATGTCTATGTGCTCTTCTCATAATATATGTTTCGCAAAATGCTTCCATTTGGATAGCACTTTGAACCCTCACATCAAGTCCAGCACTTTCTAATGCTTCTTGCATAGCTATAGAATTAATTACAGTAGCAAGCATACCCATATGATCGCCACTTGTTCTTTTTATAAGTCCATCTCTTGCAGCAGATACCCCTCTAATGATATTACCACCACCTATTACAATACCTACTTCAACATTTTCATGAATCAAACTTTTTATTTCAGAAGCTATATATTTTAAAATAGAATTTTCTATACCAAATCCATTTTCTCCAGCCAAAGCTTCTCCAGAAAATTTAACCAATACTCTTTTTCTTTTATTGTTCATTAAATTTCTCCTTTGATTTAAAACTATATCAAAATTCGCATTAAAAAAAACTAATTTATTTAATCATTTCCAAAGGATTGATATGAAAATTCTTTTGGGTTACTTCAAAAGTTAAATCACTTTCAACCCTACCTATAATATAACCTTTTTTGATATTTCTACCTACTTTAACCCCAGGGGCAATTTTATCTAAATGTGCATAAATAGTATGTATACCATCTTTATTTTCAACAATCACAACTTGCTTTAAAGTTGGAGTTGCTTTTGCAAAAACTACTTTTCCATCTAAGACATTTCTTACCGCAGCATTAGTACTATCACTTTTTAAAACTACATTTTCATTATAGATCTTAATATTATAAATAGGATCTATATAATTTCCAAATTTTTGCTTTACCGTATAAGATTCTAAAGGAGCTATTGTCTTAGGACCATTATATCGCTTAACACTGCTTGTTTGATAGCTTGAACCTACTTGTTTTATGTTTGAATTTGGCTTTTGATCATCCTTTTTTTGTGCTAATTTTTCTTCTTCTTTTTCTTTGATAATTTTTAATTTATTGAGTGTTTTTCTTAATTCTTGCTGTTGGGCTTGCAAATTAGAAAGTTTTCTAGTATAAATTTCTTTATCAGTTTTTTGTTTAGCTATTTCTTGCTCTTGTTTTTTTCTAAGGTTTTTGAGCTCATCAATTTGATCTTTATAAACTTTTAAATTATTATTAATTGTAGTAATTTGTCTTTGCTTTTCTTCTATTTTTTTGCTCACATCTTCATAATCTTTTGAAATTTGATAAAATTCTTCTTTGAAAATTTTATCCAAAACCCCAACTAACTCCAAAGCAATAATACTATCTTCACTTTCAATATAATTTTTAGGGATTGCTAAATCATAAGCAAAATCTTTAGCAATTAAATCAATTATTTTTCCTTCGATCTTATTTTTATTTTGCAAAAGATCTTTATTTTGTGCATTAAGCTGTTCTAATGCTTTTATTTGAGTTTTCACAGATCCTTCAAGTTTAGAAGTTTTTGAAGTTAAGGTGCTAATTTCTGAAGCAATTTTTTTTAAATTTTTCTCATTATCTAAAATTTCACTAGCTAAATCTTCTAATTTTTTAGATAATTGCTTTACTATGCGTTCATTTTCTTTAATGTCTTTTTGCTTTTGTGCAATTTCATTTGCAAATAAAACAGAAAAGGAAAATAAAAAAAGCAAAAAGCATTTTTTCATTTTCTAACCTTAAACATCACAAAATTCACACAAGCAAAACAAACACAAAGCATTGCTAAAAAAATCAAAAATAAATGCGTGAAAATACTTATTTTAGGTAAGCTAATATCTACACTTTGTAAAGCTAGTTTAATGGATTCAAGATCATAAACTTGGGTAAAAAATAATACAAGCAATAAAAATGCTATAAAACAATCAATAAAAACTATCTTATAAAGCATAAAAGATCTAAACCAAAATGGGGCACCAAGCAAGCACATGATTTCCACTCTTTGAGTATGCTCGAAAAGCCAAATTTTCATTTGTTTAAGCAATAATACAAAACTAAGCAATATTATAATAAACAAGAAAAACCATAATAAAAATTTCACTAAAACTAAAAGTTTATAAATTTTTGTATGCGTTTTTGCAAAAGTCTCCACTCTAGTAATGTTAGGATTTTTTAAAAGTTTATCTTTTAAAATGTTTAACTCATCTTCTGACAAAAGCTTATTAAGCTTTAAAGTATAAAATTTTGGCAATGTAGCCTTTAAAACCTCTATGTTTTTAGCTGATATATCATTTTTAAGTCTATCTATCATTTCATTTGGATTTAAAATTTCTAAAGACTGAAAATGACTTACTTGATCCTCTATGCTTTTTTTATCTAAGTGAGTTTTTCCTACTAAAATGATATTATAGTCTTTATTTAAAAGTTTTTCATAATATTCAATAGTTTTATTTGTAATAATCAAAAACTCAAAAGCAAACATCATCACCATTAAAGCAAATATTAAAGAAAGATGATTTTTAAAAGATTTCATTCATTCTCCCATTCTCTATATTAAAACGACGATAATCAAGTCTTAAATTAGTAGGAATTCTATGTGTAACAACTACCACGCAAGTTCCAAGTATTTCTCTGGCTGATTTTAACAAAGTCCATATAATATCTGAAGAATACTCATCTAAATTTCCCGTTGGCTCATCGCATAAGAGTAATTTTGGATTATGTGCTAGAGCTCTTGCCATGGCCACGCGTTGCTGCTCTCCACCTGAAAGTTGAGCTGGCTTTTTATCAGCTTTGAAAGTTAAATTTACATGCTTTAAAAGCTTTGCGGCTTGTTCTTTACATACATTTTTACTATAACCTTTAATCATCAAAGGTAACATTACATTTTTTTCTACACTAAATTCTTGAACCAAACGATAATCTTGAAAAATAATTCCTATTTTTTGCCTAAGCTGCAAAAGTTCAGCATTAGAAATATCCACTAAATCATTATTGCAAACCTTTAAATTTCCACTTATTGGCTCCAAATCCCCATAAAAAGATTTTAACAAAGTTGATTTTCCACTACCACTTTTTCCTGTGATAAAAACAAAATCATTATCTTTTAGCGAAAAACTAGCATTTTCTATAACAAGCTCATCATAACCAAGACAAAGCTTTTTGGCTTCTATCATCACTGCTTTTTCCTTATCATTTGTTTGATAATTATTTAAATCATTATTATTTAATATAAGAATACAATATTTCTCTTAATTTTTCTATAGCTTTTAAATTTTCTTTAGTTTTAAAAGGTTGCTCAAAGATAAATTCTATCTTTTGTAAGTTTAATACTATATAAACATGTTCAGGTTTATAAAAAGCACCAAAAGCTATTTTAATAACAAGTTCTTCATCTTTAATATACATTTTTTCAAAATGCAAGAAAAAATCTTCGCCTTTAAAAACTTCATTTTTAAAATTCTTTTTTATACAAGCTAATTCTTTTGTATTTAATTTTAAATCCTCAATAGCAAATTTTTGATTTTTATTCAAGCTTTTACTCTTGCTAAAACCACTAATGATTAAATCATATATATCTTTATTTTGTCTTTTCCAACGATCTTCATATTTACTTGAAATTTCTAAATTTTCATTTTTTTTGATTAAAGCTTTTAAATGTGAGAAAGTTAAAAAAGTCTCCAAAGTAAAATCAAAATACAAAAAACTATCCGTTCTAAGTTCAAATTGTCCATCTTCTTTTAAAACCCTAGCACATTCATTTACAAAATTTAACCCCACAACTCTACGGTGAGGCTTTTTATCCCAAGGAACAGGAAAATGCAAAAAGATTTTATCTACAAGATTAGATTCAAGTACGCTTAATAATAATCTTGCATCAGTTTCTATTAATAAAACATTGTTTAAATTTTCACTTAAAGCAAGTTTAGCTACTTGTTCTAATGCAGGAGTGTAAATTTCTATACCAATTATCAGTACATTAGGATTTTGCCTAGCTTGATAAAGCAAATGTCTACCGCTTCCAAAACCTATTTCAATATAAATTTGTTTTTTATTTTTTATTTGTTCTAAAATTTCTTTTAAATCATTAGCAATTAAAGGTGTTTTTTGGATTAACCTTGTGTGTTTTAGCGCCACAGCTTCACAAGCTACATCTTGAGTAAAATTTTCTTTAAATACAAGTAAAGCCTTTTGCAAATACCCAATTTGCGAAGGCTTAGTATGTTTTTCACCCTTTATAAGCCATTCTTGACTTTTTTCATCTTTTTTAATTTGTAAAAAAAATTTTTCTTGGTTTATACGCGTAAAAAGCAAATCAACATTTTCACCTTTAGCAAGCCATAAGAATTCAACTCCATCTTTTTCAAAAGGAAGTTGAATTTCTTTTAAAATTTTACACTTAAAATTTGGCATTATTTTACTGCTGTAAATTTATCAGAAGCTTTTGATTCTATGCCATTTGCATCAATTGCAATAACTTCATAACTATATACTTTTCCAGGAGCTGCAGTAATATCTTTTAATTGTTTAGATTTAATCTCTTTAAACACAGCATTACTTCCACCACCACTTCTTTTAACTATGTATTCTTTAGCTCTATCATCATTATCAATCCACTCTACTCTAATACCATCATCTTCAACAGCACACAAAACAATACTTGGCGCTAATGGTGCTCCTAGGGTAATACCTTCCACAGGCTCACTTGCTATAGGACTTTCCAAGCCATCTTTATCGACCATACTAACTTTATAATATCTTTTTTCAGCCACACCTTTAACCACATCTTCATAAGTATTTTCAGAAGTTTTAGCTACCACACTAAAAGGTAAAAAAGTAGTTGAACTTGAATAAATTTTATAATAAGCAAAATCAGCATAATCAATTTTATCCCAAGTTAAAATGATTTTTCTTGGTGCGTCTTTACTTGCTTGTAAATTACTTACCATAGGAGGAAGGGCTTTGGTAGTTGATTCTACTATTTTACTTGGAGTGCTTTTAATACCATCATAAGTTAAAGCTATGATTCTATATTGAAAACTTTCATCAGGTTTTAGCGAATCATCTATATATTCAGCACTTAAGCGATTTTTGATTCTAGCTAATTCTTTAAATTTCATATCTTTCATATTTGCGCGCTCAATGATGTATGAATTTACTCTTACATCAGGATGTGGTCTCCAAACTATTTTCACACGATTTGGCAACCCCACAATAGCTTGCACAAAAGGCACTGGATCAATCACTCTATTTGTAAAAGCTTCTATACTTACACCATCTTGAGAAACTTGTCCAAGTTCATTAAAGGTTTTCATGGAATAATAATACCTTGTATTTGGCTCTAAATTTGTATCAGTATAATGAGTTTGAAATTTATTTTTAATTTTTGCTATAAGCTCCATAGGTGCACCAGCTGCATTTGCTCTATAAATATAATAACCTGCTATATTTTGATCATACAAAGGTTCCCATTCAAACGCTATACTTGTAATATCACTTATACTTTTAATACTTGATATTTTTGGTAAAGTATCATTTACTTGAGCAATTTGCGGTGAACTTACGCTACAAGCACTAAAAGCTAAAGCAGAACTTAAGATAATCCAATGAAGTTTTTTCATCTATCTCTCCTTGTGTAAAATTTTCTTTTAAAATTTGATAAAAATCATCAAACATAGGAGCTTTTACAAACATCAACTCTTTAGTCCTAGGATGAATAAAATAAATCAAATACGCATGAAGCATTACTCTATTATACTTTATTTTTCCTTTATATCCGTATAATTGATCTCCTAAAATATATCGATTAAAATCTGCTAAATGCACCCTGATTTGATGAGTTCTTCCTGTGTATAACTTAGCAGCTATCAAAGAGCAATTTTTAGCGCTTAATAAATTTATAAAATCTGTTTTTGCATTTTTTGCTAAAGGATTTTTAGTATTTGTAGTAATTTTTTTAAGCCTATTGCTAGGACAACGCATAATAGCTTTTTCATTACTCATTTTATCATTTTTCAAAGGCAATTCACTCAAAGCAAGATAAAATCTACCCATACTTTTATCCAAAAGCTGATTTGCTAAAAATTGATGTGCTTGATTGTTTTTAGCTATGATGATAGCTCCACTTGTGCCCTTATCAAGTCTATGCACAAGCCCTGCTCTATACTCTCCATTTAAATTTGATAAAGCATAGCCCTTATGCAAAAGCCAATCCACCAAAGTCGCTTCTTTAACACTACTTGCACCATGCACGACAACATTAGGAGCTTTGTTTAAAACCAAAACATCATCATCTTCATATAAAATTTCTATATCAAACTCAGGCGTGTAGCTTTCTTTGGCTTCTTTTACTAAAGGTAAAAAAATACTTATTTCATCTTTTTGTTTTATTTTTTTAGAACTTTTATTTTCTATTTTTTCATTAATATATATGCAGTTTTCTTTGATTAGTTTAGCAACTTGCGAACGACTTTGCTTAAGTATATCTGATAAAAAAACATCCAATCTTTCTTCACAAAGTGATGAAATTTTTAGCATATTATATTTCCTTGTGATAAAATTTGCAATTTTAGCATATAATTATGTAATATTTTATAAAAAAGGGTAGCTTTGATAAAACTTGATAGAAGAATTTTAACACATTTTGACTTTGTACAACCTCTTTTAGTGTTACCTATCATAGCTATATCTTTTCTTTTAATTTATGAGGCAAATACGCGCTTAGCTGAAAAACAATTTATCTATACTTTAGTGGGTTTTGCAGGATTTGCGTTTTTTTTCTTTTTACCCTTAAGAAGACTAATGTGGCTTATACCTGTGTTATATTGGATTAATATAGCTTTACTTTTAAGTGTGGATATTTTTGGTGTTGAAAAACTTGGAGCTAGAAGATGGCTTGAAATACCTTTTACGCATTTTACCATACAACCTTCTGAAATTTTTAAGCCCTCTTTTATTTTAATGTTAGCTTATTTGATTTATCAAAATCCTCCACCACCTAATGGCTATGGCTTAAAACAATTTTTAAAGCTAAGTTTTTATATTTTACTTCCGTTTTTGCTTATAGCAGGAGAACCTGATTTGGGAACAGCTTTGGTACTTTTAATAGTAGGCTTTGGAACGCTTTTTATCATAGGGGTAAATTATAAAATTTGGCTTAGTATTTTTTTAGCTATAGCCATAGCCTCACCTATTATTTATAGTGATTTTTTAAAGCCTTATCAAAAACAAAGAATTCATGACTTCTTAGCTGAAGAGCCAAGTTACCATGTAAAACAATCCATCATCGCTATAGGAAGCGGTGGTTTGAGCGGAAAAAAAGCAGATGAAGCTACACAAACACATTTTAAATTTTTACCTATTTCTACGAGTGATTTTATCTTTGCATATTTGTCTGAAAGATTTGGTTTTATCGGTGCAGTTGTAATCATACTACTTTACACCTTACTCATTTTTCATTTATTGAGTTTAAATTATAAGCTCAAAGATGATTATTTTACAAGAGTGGTGACAAATTGCATTGCTTTATTTATTTTCATATATGTAGCGGTAAATATATCAATGACCATAGGTTTTGCTCCTGTTGTTGGTATACCTATGCCATTTTTTAGTCATGGGGGAAGTTCTTTTGCTACTTTTATGATTTTCTTTGGAATTTTACAAAATTTAATAACCTTTAGATATTTAGCAATAGAAAAAGCGGTAAAAATAAAATTCTAAATTTAAATTAAGGAAATAAAGATATAATAACATTTTTATTTTAACTTCTGGCGGATTTATAGCTCAGTTGGTTAGAGCAACCGGCTCATAACCGGTTGGTCGCAGGTTCGAGTCCTGCTAAATCCACCATTTATTTTGCATTACAACTTGATTTTCAAAAAAACATTTTCCAATGATTTTTTAGTATTTTGATAATATTTTTGCAAATTTCTTTCTTTTTGCTTTCTTCTATTTGGAGTTTATCTAAAAAAGTTTCTTCAAGAGTGTTAATAAGTTGTATACATTCTTTTGCATTAAATCTTTCTACTTCGTTTAAAGGCGATAACGCTTTTAACAATAAATCTTTATATTCCATAAGAGTTTTAATATCTACCTCTGAAAGCTGGGCTAACAGAGATAGAAATTGTTCAAAATTATACAGTGGCATATATTTCTTTCTTTTTCCATAACATTATAAAATGTGCCTATATATCCGACTAATAAATTATTTCATGATCTCCACCACCAAAAGTAACATCTCGTATTCTTGTGACATCTGCACCTAAAGTATTAAATCTCATTGTAAAAGTAGGAGTTTCGGTCAATGGTTTAGTGCACCATGTAGTTGATATTACAACTTTCGCTTCACCGGAATTATCAAATTCTTTATCCCATCTTTGTATTTTTGGCGGAGTTTGACCATGGCCAACATCGAGTTTGGTTCCATCAAAATCAACTTTTTCTCCTGCAATTCCATCGGTTAATGTTAAAGTTGCACTGGTATAGCATGAAGCAGGATCTTTCCAAGTATCATATATTGCATGAATGCGTTTTTGCACCTCAATACTTCCTACAATTGCCTCATGATCAGTTCCATCCCATTCTTTATATTTCACTTTAAGACTAAAAATTCTACCGGTGTGTTGAGTAACTTTTCCAATAGGTTTAAAATTTAAATAAACTGAACCTTCATCATCAGTATGAAGCTTGCCTTTATTTACAAAATTAGTATAACCAAGATACTGATCTGGTTGAACATCTACACTAGAGTTTGGAGTTAATCCATATAGCTCTATAGTTGCTCCTGTATCAAATGGAATATATCTCATATTTATTCTTGGACGAATTGGTCCATCAAATACAGCTGTTTCAGTAGCTTTTTCACTTCCATCTTCATATTCAACGCTTACTTTTACCAGATGAGCAGTAGGATTAATTGTTTTAAACTTAGTTAGTGCAACACCTTTACTATCAAAATATTTTGGAATTAGATCTTCTTTTTTTGGAAGTACTCCATCGCCGGCAATACTCCATTTTATTTTTGCATAAGGGGTGCCTTTTGCCGATATACTGACAACTTCAAACAAATATGGATTTAGCTTTGTTTGACCAAGAGTTAATTGAATTGGAATCTTCTTATAATTTAATTCTTTACTTAAATTTTGACCCATAGCATTTACACTAATTACAGGGTTAGCTTTAAATGGAGCTTTAGAAGTAATAACTGCCTTAGCTTCACCGCTAACATTAAATACTTTATCAGTCTTAGTTAAAGTAGCACCCCCACTTAAACTCCATTCTATTTTTTCATTAGGCTTACCACCTTTTAAAGTTACTTCGGCATTTTTATTAGGTTCTGCAATGATAGTACTTGGATCAGCATTAAAGGAAATAGCGTATTGATAAAGTTTGATTTTATCTAAATTAAGCTCCTTTTTAATACCACCTTGTTTGATATAATTAAACTTAATAGCAATATCTTTAACACTATAATCACTAATACCACTAAATTCTAAAGTAGCTTCACCTTTATCATTAACATTAAAGCTTTCTTTTTTAGCTTTTACTCCTTTGCTTCCACTGATATTATCAATGGTTGAATTTGGCAACAAACCACTTACTTTTAATACATAATCACTTTCATAGTCTATGGTTTTTTCGTGACTTTTGAAGCTTGGATAAGTTACTTTAGGAGTATATTCTTTAATCTCATAAGGCAATTCTTTTTTAAGATCTTTAGTCATAGTTTTAACTTCTAAATTTGGATTAACTTTAAATGGAGCTTTAGAAGTAATAACTGCCTTAGCTTCACCACTAGCATTAAATGTTGCTTCTTGATTGCTTAAAGTAGCGTCTCCACTTAAACTCCATTCTATTTTTTCATTAGGTTTACCACCTTTTAAAGTTACTTCAACATGATCAAGTTTTGGATCTTTTAAAGCTTTGTTATTATCACTTTCATAAGCATGAATTTTGTCTTTACTAAAACTAATGCTTGGGGTGTATTGGTGGAGTTTGATTTCTCCACTTACTTCTTGAGTACTAGCTGCGCTTTGATTATAAGTAGCAATGATTTGTAATCTTTTAATATTAAAATCTTTTACTCCTTCAAATACTACCTTACTCTCACCTTTATCATCAGCTGTACTTTCTTTATCGTTACTAATTCTTAAAGTTTTATTGCTTTGTATATCTTTAGCCTTCCATAAAACTTTTGTTTTTGGCATTAAACCTTTAAGTTTTACTTCAAAGTCGCTTTTATAATCAATCATTCCTTTTTCAAAGTCTTGATGAGTCACAGGATCTTTTCCAGCAGGAAGCTCCATAGTGGCTGTATAATTTTTAATCTCTAAATCTTTACTTCTTTCTTTTACTAATTCATCACTCATATTCTTAGCAATGATTTTTACTTTTTCATTTCCACTAAGTCCTATGATTTCTACATTACTCTCACCTTTATCATCAGCTATTAAATTAAGCTCCTTAGTAGTTTTATCTTTATCAACAAATAAAGCATTATCTCCTTGAATACTCCACTTAACCTTAGTGGTTTTAGCTTGTAAGTTTTTATAACTTGCATGAGCTTTTTCTTTATTACCTATAATAGTTTTATCTAAGATAATATCATCATCTCCATAAATTGCTATTTGAACAAATGTTTTTAAAGTAACTCCTAATACATTAGCAATGATTTCAGCTTTTTCTTTATCTTTCATGTTTACATCAGGTTTGTAGATGATATTTGAATTTCCATCTTTATCAGTTTTATCTGAATTTGGCGTTTTTTCTAAACTTCCTTTACCATTTAATTTCCAATGAATTACCGAATCGCCTGCTAAATCATTTCCTGTAAATGTGATTAGAGATTTTTCATATCTTTGTATATTAGAAGGTTTAGCAAATATCCTAAAGTCTTCTTTTGGAGCTATGATAGTAATAGGGAAACTTTCTTGAGCATTCCCTGCTTTAGTAATTAAATTGGTTTGATGGACTCCATAAGAATGGATTATTTTTACAAAAACTTTTCCATTACTATCAGTAATATAATGATTTCCATCTTTTAAGATTACACTTTTTTGTTCAGGAGTTACACTCATAGCAACATTTTTAACTGCTTGATTAAAACCATCTTTAAGCATAATACAATGAGTATTATCTCCCAAATTTCCGCAATAAGAAATATGATAAGTATTGTTAATAGCTTTATATTCAAGCACCATAGAATAATCTCTATCTATAAAATGAGTTCTAGAGCCTTCAATGGTATTATTTATACCTGCTAATTTTGTATCAAAAGCGTGTTTGAAGGCATCTTTATCTAAAGGTATGTTAAAATTCATAGCTATATTTGTGCCTTGTTTATCACTTTCATTACTTCTTTTATGGCTTAGCGAAAAAGTTAATGCAGGACAAGGTGAGTAAGTAATACCTCCTTCATACACTAAAGGATTTTTTTCTAAATCTTCATAGCAGTTTACATTGCCAAATGGAGCTACTTTTTCTCCATACCATTTACTCATATTAGCAAAAACAGCTACATTACTCATAGAAGGAAAAGCATATTTAATACCCATATCCCAGCCATTAGCAGGGCGTTCTAAGAAAGTTAGATCATTATTTGCATTTTTAAAATCATAACTATTAATCCAATCACTTAATCTTTGATAAATATTAGCATGGAAAGCTAGTGTATCTAACATACTTTCAAAGCCCAAAGATATTCTTTTATGCTCTCTACTAAAATCATGATCATAAACTAAATTTAATCCTAGCATGATATTTCCTGAATTATCTAATGCTAATGCATTAGGATAATATCTTATACCACCACCAAAATGACCTATGATTCTATTATTATCATATCCACCTATACCGCTTTGTAAAAAATAAGATATTTTTGGATTATCTTCACTCATAATAGGTAAAAGAACTTTAGCATTACCACTTAAACCACCCCTATCATTATAGTTTAAATTAAACTCACTATTAATGGAGTGATTAAGAGCATGTAAATATTCTTGGATTAAAGTATTAGCTTGTAAGCTTAAATAATTGCTTGCTAAATCTCTTATAAGTTCATCTCTTTCTTTACTATCCTTGGCATTATATACATTGCCTATAGTTTGAATAACACCAATAACCTTATTAGATAATTCTTCATCTTCTTTACTAAGATTAGAATCTTTCTTTGATTTTTCTTCTAATAGCTTTTTGACTCTTGGGTCAATGCTATCATATTCTTTAAGTATTTGCTTTTGATCATGGTTTACATGATTAAGTGCAAGAGTTTGATTGTCATCTATAATGATTTTATCTTGATTTTTTAAAATCATTATTTGAGAAAAAAGAAAAGTGTGAATGATTAAAACAAGTAAAAGTGTTTTTTTCATATCCCCCCCCCCGAATCCTTTGCATAAAATTTTTTATTTGTGATGAGAATATGATAACACAAAAAATACAAAAGTGATAAAAAAGTTATAAAAATATTGAAAAATAGCCAAAAAATTAATAAATATAATAATTATTTATTAATAATAATCAAAATTACTTTTATTTTTTATTAAAAAAATGCAAATAGATTTATTATTATTTAAATATATATGAAAAAAACTTATCATTTACTTTTTAAAAACAATGAAAAATAATCTTTTTGAATTTTTATATTTATATTTTATTATACTATTTAACATTTTTAAAAGTATTAGCATTTAGTATTTTAGATAACAGTGTAAGGTGTATTTATCATATTTGGTATATAAAGTATAAATACTAAGCTTATATATAGTAATAAATAAAGAGTATAAATACCTTATTATACTCTTTAGATAACTACAATATAGCGTTTTTGTATAAATTTGATAATAGTTGTTATAATCTTAAAATTACTTATTAAAAAAATATATTTAATTATAATTTGTATGTTTTTATAATTTGGATAATAGGTAAAAGAATATATATAATATTTAACAGAAAATAAAAAGTGATTAAATAAAGTTAGATATATAAAGATATTTATAGTTTTATATGTTATTTTTATAAATTAAAACAAACATATTTCACAATTAAGCAAGATTAGCACAACTAAGAATTATTTAGAAACAAAAATTTTTTGAGAAATATAAAAAAATGTCTTTAAGTAAAAAAGAATTTGCTAAAGTATTAGGCGTTTCTTCAGGAACTATTGATAATCTAAGAAGAAAAAATACAATCTATGGAAGTATCTTGCTATGTATTATTTTCCATTGAAGAAATAGCTAAAGTTGTATCAGGGATTAAATCTTTAAAATGAGATTTAACTATACAAATTATTGAATTTTCAAAAGTATATGTTATTTAGATATTTAATTTCTAAAGTATGGATACTTAGACGCTTTCTAAATCCACCATTACTTCTCTATCACGAATTATTACTACAATTAAAATCTTTTGACAAATTAAAAAAAATATTTTTTTGTACACACTTTAAAGGAAAATCAGTGATTATTGTAAATGATAGGCAACTTAAAAATTTAACTGTTGATAAAAAACTTATATCAAAGTGCTTGTACTAAAAATTTATATATTGAAGCTATGGTTTTTCATGGAAATATTGATAAGAATTTTTATTTTAGATATAAACTTAATAAAAAGGGTATTCTTTTAAAATAGGAAAATATCCTATAACCATATTAACACGAGCGAGAGAGATTGTAAATGATTATAACGACATGCTATCATAAGGCATTAATCCAAAAGAACATATTCAAAAAGAAAATACTAAAAATCAAAATATAAAAAAGCACTTTATGGTACTAATAAAGTTCAAAGTTATAAAACTTCACAGATGAAGCAAGATTTAAAGAATTATTACTTACGATTAATAAGTATTTTTACAAAAGTTGCTTTGCAAATTAGTCCATATTTATTTTTAAGAAGTGCTAATATTATAAATTTAGAATGGAAAGAAATAGATTTTGATAAAAAAATTATTATTCGTGCTAATAAAGTTAAAGCAAGAGAGGATTTTATTATTCCGCTAAGTCAGAGTGTTTTAGACTTGCTTTTATATGTTAAAAATTTTTCTTACTCAAATTCAAAATATGTTTTTTCAAGTGATATAAGTAAATCTAAAACAATGAGTAAAAACACATTAAATCAAGCCATTAAAAGATTAGGTTTTGGTGATGAAATACTATATCATGGTTTTAGAGCTACTGCTTCAACTTTTCTTTATGAGCATAAAAACATTCATAAACGAGATAGTGAAGTTATAGAACTATGTTTAGATCATAGAGAAAGAAATAAAGTAAAAGCGGTATATAATAGAAGCTTAAGACTTGATGATAGAGAAGAGAGTTAATGCGATGGTGGAGTGATTTTATTGATAAATTAAAAAGAGATAAGTAGTTTAATTTTATAATGTTTGTAAATTATAAACACATAAGAACTTTTTAATTTTTGTAAATTTAATAGTATTTTATTGAATATCTTTAACGCAATTATTCTATTAGTAGCTTTCTTAATACACTATTTTGTGAATTTATATATTTTAAAACAACACTTTTTTTTATTTTATTTTCATCTAAATCTAAGAAATCTAAATAAGCTTGAAATAAATTATTATTTAAATCATCATCAAATTTATGATTTATAGCCATATTCATAGAAAAATGATTAAAAAATTTCTTACAAAAATCGTTATTATTTTTAAATAGCTGTACTAATTCTTCTTTTTAAAAAAAATTATATTGCTTGATTGCTTCGAGGTAAAAACTACTTTCTATATTTTCATAGCTATTAATAAGTGCATTAATATTTTCATACTTGCTTGTTTTGTATTTTTCTTTGGTATCTTCATAATAATCTTTCCATTTTTCATTTTTTAATAATTTTAAAAGAGCTATGTCAGACTTATAATAATGATTAAGATTAAACTTAAATTCTTCTATAACAAGAGCTTCTATATAATGCTGATTGATTTTTTCTTCTATGTTGCTTAATTTTTTCTTTGTAATTTGTGTGTAGGTTGAAAGTAAGTTTTGATAAAAATCATAAGGATAATACGCCATTCCACATTTTGGATAAAAGTTTATTTTTGGGAGTAAATTCTCAATACCTTTTACAAATTGCTCATCGTTTAAATTACCTTCTATATATTCTATTCTGCAGTTGTGAAGTTTGTAGCAAAAATTTAATTTTAAAGTTTGATAAAAATCGCGTCTTAGTTGGTATTTTTCTTCTTTATTTAAATAAAACATATTTTTTAGGTATTTTTCATAAAGATGATAATAACCTGAAGCTAAATCTATTTTCTCTATTTTAATGGAAAGATATTTTTTAATTTGAAATATTAATGATTTATAACTTAATTTCAGAGCAATTGCAAATGCTTGTTTATCGTTGTATTTTCTAAACTTTAAAAAACAATGCTTGTTAAAATAATATATGTGTTCTAATGCGTGATATAATAATCTTAGATTACCACTACAGTGTTCTTGATATACTTCAAAAATAACAATTTCAATAATATTTCTTATCTCATCTGTAATTTTAGTATATTTATTTACTTTATCTTTGATAATTGCCTTTGCTACTTCATCATTGTTTTTTATGGTTATTTCACAATCAATAACCTTTTCTTTGTATATTTGATACCAGTTTTTACTATTATATTGTTTGACTTGTTCTTCTTTAGCTTTTTGATACCAACTATTAAAATCTTGTTCAGTCTCTTCTTCTTTATTATTTTCAGTCAAATTGTCATCTTGTTCTTTTAATTCTTCCTCATGAAAAATCACAACAACATTACATTCTTTTTCTTCTTTAAGCAAATTTACAAGTCCTAAATTTTCTTTCAAAGAAAGATTATCAGATTTTCTTTCTATGTTGTCAAAACACACAATAATATTATAAAAGTCTTCCTTTTTTAAAAAGGAAAAAATAGCATCACTATCTATATCTATTAAGCCGCTACTTATACTTTTAACCAAACCTTCTAAACCTTTAAAAGTTGTTTTGGTAATTTTATTATAATCTCCATGTAGGCTTACAACTATTTCTTCTAATATTTGCTTATAACTTTCTTTGCCAAAAAGATCTATATAAACAACTTTTTTATCTTTAGAAAGTTTCTTTTCAACTTCTTTCCATAAATAAGTTTTACCTATACCTCAAGATCCATTTATAGCTAAACATTTTTTAGATTTTTTATTTAAAAAATTTGCGATAGTGTCAATCTTATTCATTATACACTCCTATAAAATATTTATGTAATTATATAAAATTATTTAAGTTTTCTATGTAACTATCCTCCAAACCTTAAAGCTATAGATAGTTACATATTCTTTTTAAAATACCCCTTACAACTACGCACTCAGACAGCCTTTCTTTTTTTAAAAAATATATAAAAAAATACATACGCATACGCGAGAGAAAAAACAAAAAAAGTTGAGTAATTTTTTTCAATGTTTAAACAAATTTTTGTTTTTTCTGTTATTTAATATTAAATTAATTTTTTGACTTTTATAATTATTCATATATCAAAAATAATCATAGAAAGACTCAAAAATGAAAAAAATTATCTTAGGTTTAGCAGTTATTGCTTCATTATCTAGCCTTGCTTCAGCTTCAAATCATAGTTATCATAGCAAGAAAAATTTTAATAATTCACAACAAGAATATATAGAAGGTAGAAGTATAACTTGTGCAACTTTTCATAATTGCCAGACAATACATCAACCTATTTACCAAGAAGCTGGGCATAAGTACTTTGTAAATTTGGATATTGTTTCTAATGTTAAATATGTTAAATCCTAATTCAAATATTCGCTTCCACAAGTGTATGCCTAAGGAAGTTCATCAAATATATGACACCTTAAAGCTTATGGAACAAGAAGATACAAAAAAAGTAGAAGCTGAAGCTAAAAAAGAAGAACAAAGTAATTCTACAAATGCTGATAATCAAGCAAATACTAGCAAAAAAGATCAGCTTTTAGATATATCTGCTTAATCTTAATATTAGGGCAGTGGGTTTTGTCCATCTTCCGTGCTACGCACTCAGACAGCCTTTCTTTTTTTAAAAAATATATAAAAAAATGCATACGCGTACGCGCGAGAAAAAACAAAAAAGTTGAGTAATTTTTTTCAATATTTAAACAAATTTTTGTTTTTTCTCTTATTTAATATTAAATTAATTTTTTAGTTTTTATAATTATTCATATATCAAAATTTTAATCATAGAAAGGATTAAAATGAAAAAAATTATCTTAGGTTTAGCAGTTATTGCTTCATTATCTAGCGTTGCTTCAGCTTCAAATCATAATTATCATAGCAAGAAAAATTTTAATAATTCACAACAAGAATATATAGAAGGTAGAAGTATAACTTGTGCAACTTTTCATAATTGCCAAACAATACATCAACCTATTTATCAAGATGCTTTTTGCAAATGGACAGGATATTGTTAATGTTTGTTAATACTTGTCACGGCTTGGTAGATACCAAAGTAGAATATCGAGATAAACCTGCATTAGAAGAGGCGATTGCTAAACAGCAAGAAGATACAAAAAAAGTAGAAGCTGAAGCTAAAAAAGAAGAACAAAGTAATTCTACAAATGCTGATAATCAAGCAAATACTAGCAAAAAAGATCAGCTTTTAGATATATCTGCTTAATCTTAATATTAGGGCAGTGGGTTTTGTCCATCTTCCGTGCTACGCACTCAGACAGCCCCCGCACCCCAATTATCGCAAATCATAGCACCTTAACAGGTGCGATTTGCTAAAGCACCAAAAAGGAAAACTATCTATTAAACCCAAACCCTCTATCGTTTCTTTTAGTTTTTGCTTGTTCAAAAGAATTTTCAAAAGCTCTTTGATATTTAAGCTCTTTTTCTATTCTTTCGGCTTTTAATGGAAATACTTCTTTTAACTGCTCCACGCTTAAATTTTTTTCGCACCATCTGCCTATTTCTTTTAGTCGAGTTTCTAATCTTTCATTATTTGTCTTGTGTGTTTCAAACAAAGTTCTTAAAGTATCTCTATCATCTTTGACTTTATCCACTTAATATTTCACTATCTCCTATCATATAGACTTTTGTGAAAATCCATCCCCTGCTTTTTTAAATATATAAAAACGCATACGCGCGAGAAAAAACAAAAAAAGTTGAGTAATTTTTTTCAATATTTAAGCAAATTTTGTTTTTTTCTCTTATTTAATATTAAATTAATTTTTTGACTTTTATAATTATTCATATATCAAAAATAATCATAAAAAGGCTCAAAAATAATGAAAAAAAATATCTTAGGTTTAGCAGTTATTGCTTCATTATCTAGCGTTGCTTTAGCTTTAAATCATAGTTATCATAGCAAGAAAAATTTTAATAATTCACAACAACAAGATGGAATTTTAACTTGTGAAAATTTTCATAATTGCCAGACAATACATCAGCCTATTTATCAGCATCAAGCTTGTGCTAAATTAGGTATTTGTATAAATCACTAAAGGATAATGATGGGATTAGTATATTCTCAATGTTGTAATCAAGTTATTGATACAAGCTTGCGTTATACAGCAAAACCACTATTAAAACTTGAAGAAGCTAAATTTGAACAAGAAAAAAAGCTGAGAATGATAATACAAAAAAGTAGAAGCTGAAGCTAAAAAAGAAGAACAAAGTAATTCTACAAATACAGATAAAGCAGACAATAAAAAAGATCAGCTTTTAGATATATCTGTTTAATCTCAATATTAAGCGGCAGACTTTATCCGCTTTCCGTACTACACACTTAGACAACCCTAGCACCCATTTTAGCACAAAACATATGGCACCTATAAGGTGTATTTTATTTAGAGAAGAAAAGGTGCTTCTTTTGAAAACCTTATCTTGCTTCTTCTCTTCTTCATCACGGTGATTGCTATTTAATAGCATTAAAAGCCGTATTTTTAAAAGTGTTTAAAAAAGATTTTCTAAATCATTCATTGGTGTAGTTTCTTTGATATTTACAACCGCACTCCATTTATAGTTTTTTACTTAAAAATTTTATCCTATAAGTTTGATATATTTTTCATAGCATTATTTATGATTTCATTTTTTAACGCAATTGTTTATTTAAAATAACTAAGTAATGAAAATCTTTATTATGTTGGATTTGTATAAAATTGGATTTCAAAATTAATACTATATATTTATCTCATTGTCATATTTGTCTATAATCATTTTAAAATAATTGATAATTTTTTCAGGATTTTTATTCCATTTCTTCAAATGTTTAAAAATCAAAACTGCCATATTTATTTTAAGTTTCATTGCAATTGGTTTTAACAAGATCAAATCAGTGATTTACATATAAATATGGCTTAGTTATATCAATCAAGTGATGAAGAAGATTATATTTTTAAAAAAAGAAAGAATTTTACTTGTAGTTCATACTATATAGAAGGCAGTACGGCATACATTATTTCAACATCAAACTTAATCAATATTTTTTAAAGATTATTGCAGTGGTTAGATATTTATTATCTTTAATATTCAAGAAGAGTATAAAATAAATATTATTTCATGTTATCAACTTAGAAAACAAGAGTATAATTTATTCTTATATCATTTAATGACTCATAAAAAAAGAGAGAGTAATCATTAAATAAATCTTGATTATTATTACAATAACATAATAATTGCTACAATATACCTTAGAATAATTATACAAAATATTTTAAAATTAATTTCTTATACTTATTTTATATTGCTTCAATGTGAAGATTAAAAACATCAAGATAAAATATTATCACACAAGTTCGAACACATTTGGCACTTTCTTAGTTAATAAAACTACTATCTTTTATTTACCAATCAAGAAATATTTGATTAATAAAACTAACTAAGGAATATTTATCCAAACAGATTATTTATTTAGATGTATAAAAGGATTTGCTAAATTAAGAGAATATAGTTATATTTTTGAAATAAAACATAAAATAATAGAACAAAGAATAAAAATTATATCTTTCATAAGCATCATGGTTTAAAAGCTACTTTAGAAGCTTTTAATATAGATAAAAAGACACTTTTTAGAAAACAAGAAATTTATCACAAAAATAATGATAATTTAAATACCCTAAATACAAAATACACTAAAGTAAAAAATATAAGAAGTTCTTTTGATTTGGAAATTACTTTAAATATTAAAATACTTAGGCATATTTATATAAATTTAGATAAAGAAAGATTGTATTATTTTTTAAAGCCTTTTTTATAATAAAACCTCCTAGTGTTTCCACCATAAGAAGAATCATCTCTAAAGATAAAATGAGAATAACACTTACAAGAATTAATTATCTAGGCCAAAATAAAAGCTACAAGAGAGAGTTAAAAATAGATAACTAAAAAAATCTTAAAACAACTCCTATGAATACTTGGGCAATAGATACTATAAAATATGTCGATAATAAAATAAAAATATATACTTACTATGATAGATTTAGTTACAAGAATTGATTATACTGTAGCTTTATCTCCTAAAAAGACAAGATATACTAGCATATCTTAAAAGTTTTGTTATTATCTTAAAAACTAATAATATTCATAAAAGAATTTAGCATACTCACAGATAATGGCTGTGAATTTAAAAAACTATGAATGTTTTATTAAAGGAACTTAACACTACTCATTATTATACTTATCTAAAGAATCTTAGAATGAATATTCATAATGAAATATTTAATAAAACCTTAAAAGAAGCATTTGCTAATCATTATAAAGATTTATTATTTATAGATCTTAAAGAATTTAATCAAGAAACGATTAAGTAGTTAGCAGCTTATAATACTATCTTGTTATATCCAGCTTTAAAATATAAAGTCTCCTCATTTGCTCTTCATCAATTAAGAAATATTTTTATTTGTTAGACTTTAAATCAATATTGTTTTTCTTGCACTCTAAAAATTTTAATACATTACCTATTTAACAAAAAATATCATTTTTTTACATTTTTACAATAAAATACAAAGCATGTGCAATATTAATTAATAAATCATACGCCTATTAAACTCGCCATTTATTCTTGTTAAATATATTTTATCTATTTTATTCTTTGTATTGTATTTTTAAAATTTCAATAATTTTAGAAATTTTAAATTAATTTGATTTCAATATTGCTAAAAAATATCTGTTGAAATAGATTATAAATTATTTTTATATAATGGTTGCGAAGGGGAGATTTGAACTCCCGACCTTCGGGTTATGAGCCCGACGAGCTAACCACTGCTCTACTTCGCGGCATCATATGAAGTGGATGGGGTAAAGGGATTCGAACCCCTGAATGACAGGACCAAAACCTGTTGCCTTACCGCTTGGCGATACCCCAATAGAAATTTTTTATTTAAATTAAAAGTGATATTATATATTATTTTTTATACAATGTCAAGAAAAATGCTATAATATTTTTAAAATATTTTCAAGGAATGATTTTATGGGATATATAAGTATAGAACAAGCTATAAAAGAACTTCAAGATGGTAAAATGTTAGTAATGGTGGATGCAGAAGATAGGGAAAATGAAGGGGATTTGATTTTCCCTGCACAATTTAGCTCACAAGAAAAAGTAAATTTTACCATCACTCACGCAAGAGGTGTGGTATGTGTAGCATTAAGTGAGAACTTAGCTAAAAAATTTGAACTACCTTTAATGGTACCTAAAAACACATCAAATCACGAAACAGCTTTTACCATCACTG
The DNA here is from genome assembly GCF_025773245.1 of Campylobacter sp. CNRCH_2007_0968H. NCBI lineage: Bacteria > Pseudomonadati > Campylobacterota > Epsilonproteobacteria > Campylobacterales > Campylobacteraceae > Campylobacter > Campylobacter sp. CNRCH_2007_0968H. The sequence goes on from NZ_JAKMTQ010000002.1 coordinate 87,599, forward strand.
TCGATGCAAAAAATGCAACAACAGGAGTAAGTGCCTACGAAAGAGATATGACTATACAAATTTTTGCTGATGATAATGCAAAGGCGAGTGATTTTGTGCGTCCTGGACATATTAATCCTTTGATAGCAAAAAAAGGTGGAGTTTTAGAAAGAACGGGCCATACAGAAGGAACAGTGGATTTATGTCGTTTGGCAGGATTAAAAGAAGCATGCGTAATATGTGAAATTGTTAAAGATAATGGAGATATGGCTAGAAGAAGCGATTTGCTTGAGTTTTGCAAAAAACATAATATTAATATGATTACTATTTCAGATTTAATCGAGTATCGTTTAAAAAATGAAAGTTTGATTTCTTTAATTAAAGAAGAAGAAAGTATTTTAGCAGGTTTTAAAGCTAAAAAAATGACTTTTAAAGATCACAATGAAAATGAACACATAGCTTTTAGTTTTGGCACTTTGAAAGAATGCGAGAATGTTAAATTTTATCTTAGTGGAAGCGACTTTGAGCTTCTAACTTCTAATAAATTTAATGAATTATTAAAACAAATTGAATTTTTAAGTCAAAAAGGTGGTGTAATCATTTTCATGAAAAATGAAAAACAAGAAAACATACAATTTAAAAATTATGGCATAGGAGCGCAAATTTTAAGGTATTTAAAAATTTCAAAAATCAAACTTCTAAGTCAAAATACCGATAAAGAATTTATAGGCTTAAAAGGCTTTGGGCTTGATATTACAAGCAGTGATTTTAAAGCTTAAATTCTAAAAACTTAAACTTATCGCCAAAGTTAAACATCAAATTTTTACTTTGGTTGATAAAGTTTTTATAAATTTGGAGGTTAATATTTTTAACTTGCTCGATAATTTCTTCTAAGCCAAAATCAATTAAAGCTTGATTTTGATTTTTATATTCTAACACCTCAAAGCCCTCTTCTTTTAAAACTTGTAAAAAATGATCAAAATTTACATTATATGTAATATCACTTTTAGCAAAAAAATCTTTTAAGTTTTCTTCAAAAAGATTATACACTTGGTGATTTTTATACATTCTAATACTAATTTTTTCTTCTTTTTTTGCATAATCAAAACATGCAAAAGTTAGTTTTTCACAGGTTTGTTTTAATTTGGATAAAAAGGGTTTATAAGAAATACAAAGCTCGCTATTAGTGATAGAATATTTTTCACATTCTTTTAAAAGATCTTCATTCATAGCTTTAAAAACAATGTTTAAATCATCATCAACATATGCCATTGTTCTATCTTTTATAAGCTCACACGCAAAACAATCAAATAATTCATTAGCGTAAAAAAAGGCGTTTTTAAAATGACATTCTTCTAAAGAATTATAAATTTTTACATCCAAATCATACTCATCAAAAAGTTTTTTTTGAACACATTTTAATTTTTCATGTGGCTCTATGATAAAACACTCAATCTGCTCTAAAATATCAGCCCTAAGAGTGTATAGAGCTTGTATAAAATCAAGCATTAAATGCCCTTCATTTGCCCCTATTTCTACAACTTCAACCGGTAAAATTAGCTTTTTATCATCTATAAGTTTTAAAAAATGATTAGCTAAGAGTGTTCCAAACAGATTTCCCACGCTAACTGCGGTATAAAAATCTCCATTTTTACCAACACTCACAGCTTGGCAGTAATATTTATCAATCCAATTTTGAAAAAACTCGCTAAAAACTATCATTATAAAGCATTAAATTTGACTATAAAATCAAGTGGATCAACTTGCACACCATTAACTAAAATTCCAAAATGCAAATGTGGCCCTGTAACCCTACCGCTAGCTCCACTCAAACCTATAAGCTCACCCTTTTTTACCTTTTGTCCTACTTTTACATTAAGTTTTGATAGATGATAATACTGAGAATAAATCCCATATCCATGATCAATTACCACTGAATTTCCTGCATAATAACGATTTGAAGCAATCCTTACAATACCATCATTGCTAGCATAAATTTTTGTCCCACTTGCTGCTCTAAAATCAGTTCCGCTATGATAACTTTTAAGAGTATCATTAAACAATCTTGCTTTTCCAAAAGCACTTGTAATTTTACTTTCTAAAGGGTATGTAAAATTGCCTTCAAATAAAGCCATATTAGTATAAGTATTATAAACCTTAATAGCTTCTTGATATTCTTTACTAATGCGATCAAGTGTTTCTTTAGGTGGATTAACCTTAGAAGCACTAACTTTTAAAAATTCTTTTTTATAGTTTCCTTCGCTAAATTTTATGTTAATTTCTTCTTTGGAATTATCTTTAAATTCAGCTATTAATTTTCTATCTTTAGGATTTTTATAAGGTATGGCTATACTAACAATGACTTTATTTTTATACTCAAAAAAAGGAAGTTTTTTAGAATTTGAGCTAATTTGTAAAAAATTATTTTTATCAAATTCTAAAAAAATTACTTGCCCTTTTACAAGCTCAATCTCTCTAGCTTCTAATGCAAATACCAAAAAACAAAGTAAAAAAAGAATTTTTCTCATACACTAAGCTCTTTAATATCAGCTATTTTTAAAAACTCACGATAAATTGCACATACTAAAGCTTGACGATTGTTTTTAATATTTTCATCTTTGTCATTAATCATTACTTTATCAAAAAAAGCATCAATTTGTGGTTTTAGTGCAAAAAGGCTTTCTAAAAGCTCTTGGGTGTTATTTTCTTTTGTTTTACACTGCATAAAAGCTTGGTATAAATCTTTTTCCTCTTGAGTGTTAAACAAATTTTCATTAATTTGAACTTCACTTAATATTGCAATATTTGCCAAGCGCTTAAAAGTAGCAAAATTTTGACTAAAATCTGCCTTATTTGCACTTTGTATTAAAGCTTTAATACAAGAATCAATATAAATAACATCATAAGTTTTAGAGCTAAGCACAGCTTTAACAAAAGAAGCATTAACCTCATAAAAAGTATATAAGCGCTCTAAGATAAAGTCTAATAAAATTTTCAAATCAAAGCTTTTATACTCACTAGCTATTACTTCTAAAAATATCTTAAGATCAAAATTTTTATTTAAAGCTAGAATAATTTTTAAAACACCATTTGCTGCTCTTCTTAAAGCATAAGGATCTTTTGTACCACTTGGGATTTTCCCCATTGAAAAAAGCCCCACGAGTGTATCAAATTTATAAGCCAAAGCTACAATAGAACTAAATTCATTACTTGGCATAGCTGAATTATCGCCATTTGGAAGGTATTGTTCTTTAATCGCCAAAGCAAGCTCATCGCTCATACCCATAGCCTTAGCATAATAAGATCCCATAATGCCTTGAAGATCAGTAAATTCATACACCATTTGAGTACTTAGATCAGCTTTTGAGTATTCTATAGCTTTTAAAATTTCATCTTTTTGAGTATTAGCAAAAACTTCACAAAGCTTAGTAGCAATTTTTTGTTCTCTAATAATTTTATCTTTTAAGGTTCCAAGTCCTTCAAGATAAACCATTTGGCTTATTTTATCATTATTTAAACCCTGTGCTAAGTCATTTTTCCAAAAAAACATTGCATCACTTAATCTTGCTCTTAAAACTCTTTCATTTCCATTAATGATTTTAGAATAATCTTCACAAACCGCATTAGAAACTACAATAAAATGATTGCTTAGAGTATTGTTTTTAAATACTGCAAAATAGCGTTGATTTTCTCTCATAGAAGTAATTATCACTTCGCTTGGGATTTCTAAATACTCTTTTTCAAAATGCCCTAATAATGCCTTTGGATACTCTGTGATAGCTACAACTTCAGCTAAAAGCTCATCATCTTCTGCAATAGTAATATCATTTTCTTTTTCAAGTGTCTTTAACTGCTCAATAATAAGCTTTTTTCTTTGTTCTTGATCTAAAATAATATAATTTTGCTCTAGAGTCTTAAGATACTCATCAATATTTGAAAAAGGTATTAAATCATAACTAACACTTCTATGAACAAAAGTACTTTTTGCACTTTTAACGCCATAGCTTTCAAACTCAATCAATTCATCATTTAAAATACAACAAAGCGAGCGAATAGCTCTGATAAATTCAAATCTACCATCACCCCATCTCATAGTTTTACCAAAACTCAAGCTTTTTAAAAAAGCCTCGATCATTTGAGCTAAAACCACCTTGCTTTGCAAGCCTTGTACTTGTTTTTGACAATACAATACTTCTTTACCCTTAATTTCTTTAAATTCAAGCTCTTCTTCTTTTAAACCACTTTTTTCTAAAAAGCTAAATCCTGCTTGAGTAAGCTTTCCATCTTTATAAGCTATCGCCTTAGGTGCGCCTATAAATTCCACAAAAGAATCATCTTGTTTTTCTTTAAAATTTTCATGAATAAAAACTAATCTTCTAGGAGTATAGAAAAATTTAAATTCAGATTCTAAATGATACTCTTGTAAAATCTTTTCCCATTTTTTAGTAATATTTGGAAGTTCTTTTAATAAAGGAATAGCAGGAAGCTCTTCTGTGCCTATTTCTATTAACAATTTCATTTTACACTCTTTTTTAAAAAATTTTTTAGTGTATTTTACCTATTTTTTTTAAAATCTTTCTTTGTTTTTAGTTTTTCTTCTCTTTGCTTGACTTTTTCTTGCATTTGGCGGTTAAAGCCAAACACAAGAAAAACCATAAAAGCTATAAACAAAGCAATAATAATATAATCTATCATTAGTCCCAACACTCTGCGTTTTTAATACCAAGCTTTGAAGCACTAAATACCGGATCTCTACCTTGTCTTTTTTGCTCGCTAAAATCTTTTAATACCTTTTTCACTATACCACCAAGCAATAAAATAGAAATGATGTTAATCGTAGCCATAAACGCCATAGTAGTATCAGCCAAATCCCACGCAAATTTTAAATCCATATTTGCACCAATAAAAATCATAAGCACGGCACTTGCTTTAAAAAGATTAATAATAATAGGATTTTGAGTAAGGTATTTAATATTTGCTTGAGCATAATAATAATTTCCTATCAAAGAAGTAATAGCAAATAAAACTATACTAATAGTAGTGAAATGTACACCTAGATTTCCATAATATTCTTTCATGGATTCTTGTACTAAAGGTAGTGCTGTTAAAATAGGCTTACCGTCTACACCAATATTATTAGCATAAGCAAGTGAAAATAATACCAAAAATCCTGAACTTGTACAAATAATCACATCAATTAATACAGAAAATGCTTGAATAACCCCTTGTTTTGCAGGGTGAGTTGTAAGAGCTGAAGCTGCTGCATTTGGTGCTGAACCCATACCTGCTTCATTAGAAAATAATCCTCTTTTTATACCTATAACTAAAGCAGAACCTGCAAATCCACCAAAAATAGCTTCAAAATCAAAAGCACTTTTAAAAATCATAGAAAACACTTCAGGAATTTTATCAAAATTCATAAACATCGCTATAATAGATAAACCAACATAAATCATCGCCATAATAGGAACGATGACCGAGCTTACTTTACCTATTTTAGTATGATCACCAAAAAACATATAAGCAGCAAAAATAGCCAAAATAGCCCCTATTACAATAGGCCACCAACTTTGCGAAAAACTTACTTCGCTAGCATCAACCATACCTTTATAATAAAACTCAAATGCTGAAGTCATAGTTTGACTTTGAAGTCCATTAAATCCATAAGCATAAGTAATGATTAAAATCACCGCAAAAACAGCTCCAAGCCATTTTAAATTTAAAGCTTTACTAATATAATAAGCAGGGCCACCTTTAAAACTTTTACCATCACGACTTTTATAAACTTGTGCTAAAGTGCTTTCTGCAAAAGCTGAAGCGCCACCAAAAAATGCCATAGCCCACATCCAAAACAAAGCACCAGGTCCGCCCAAAACAACTGCTACTGCAATACCTGCAATATTTCCTATACCAACTCTTGAAGCTGTTGAAATCATCAAAGCCTGAAAAGGAGTAATATGGTGTTTTTCATGTTTTTCTTGCTTTTCTGTCAAAATGTCAAACACATAAGGAAGCATTCGAAATTGCACAAAACCTGTCAAATAACTATAATAAAACCCTACAATAATAAGCAAAATAACCAAAATGGAATAATACTGATTATTTACAAAGCCAACAAATTGGGATATTAAATCCATATTTATCTCCTTTTTATAATTTAATCGAGTGTAAATTTATCATAAAAAAATGAATTTGCTACAAAAAAATATAATTTTATATTAATTTTATTTTATTTTTTACAGCTATGTGAAAATTTAACTCACGATATTTACCAAAAAAACACATAAAAATGCTTTTAAGTAAAAAGAAAACTTAATTTTTATACACTTAGTTTTTTTAAAATTTTATAAGGTGTTTAAATTGAAACAAAATACGATGAAAATTTTTGTATTTTTTGCCATTATTGTTTTTTGGGCTTATTTTTCATTTCCTATTGAAATTTTACAAGTTAAAGATCAAAATGGCTTAGCTACAGGAGAATATGCTTATACTATAGAAGCCAAAGCTTATGTTCATAGTTATTTCACAACACTTGGCTTAACAGTGGGTGGAATTTTAATAGGAATAGCACTTGGTTTTTTCCTAGCATTTTTAAGATTTTTAGAAATTCAAAGTTTAAATTTCATCATAGATGAATACATAGACATTATACGCGGAACTCCTCTGCTTTTACAGCTTTTGATTTTCTCAGTAGTGATTTTTGCTACTTGGAGTGATAATTTTTATGTAGCTATTATTGCACTTGGACTTAATAGTTCTGCTTATGTAGCTGAAATCGTAAGAAGTGGAATTCAAAGTGTAGACAAAGGACAAATGGAAGCATCAAGAGCAATGGGGCTTAATTATTCTGCTTCTATGAGACTAATCATCTTTCCACAAGCGATTAAAAATATCTTACCTTCTTTAATGAATGAATTTATTTCTTTATTTAAAGAAACTTCAATAGTGGGCTATATTAGCGTTATGGATATTACCATGCAAAGTAAAAGCTTACAAGCAATTTATTACAACCCTAAACCTATTATTTTTACAGGGCTTGTATATTATGTAAGCGTTAAAATTTTAACACTGATTGCAAGATTTATAGAAATGAGATTAAACAAACATGATTAAAATAGAAAATTTGATTAAAAAATATGGAGATTTAGAAGTTTTAAAAGATATTAGCATTGAAGTACATAAAGGTGATATTATTGCTATTATAGGGCCTAGCGGAGGTGGAAAAAGTACTTTTTTACGCTGTTTAAATAAACTTGAAACACCAGATAGTGGTAATATTTATATCAATAATATCAATATACTTGATAAAAAAACAGATATCAATAAAATTCGACAAAAAGTAAGCATGGTATTTCAACATTTTAATCTTTTTAATAATAAAAATGTTTTGGAAAATTTATGCCTAGTGCCAGTACAAACAAAAATCATGGGTAAAGATGAAGCAGTAAAAAAAGCACGAGAATTACTCAAAAAAGTTGGCCTAAGTGATAAAGAAAATTATTTTCCTCATAAGCTTTCAGGTGGACAAAAACAGCGTATTGCCATAGCAAGATCATTAATGATGAATCCTGATGTGATTTTATTTGATGAGCCAACTTCAGCTTTAGATCCTGAAATGATAGGTGAGGTTTTAAATATCATGAAAGAAGTGGCTAAAGAAGGTTTAACTATGCTTGTAGTTACACATGAAATGGGATTTGCAAGAAATGTAGCTAATAGAATTTTTTTCATGGATAAAGGCATTATAGCAGTAGATGAATGTCCTAAAATAGCTTTTGAAAACCCAGAGAATGAAAGATTGAAAGAATTTTTAAATCAAGTTTTAAATCATTAAAATTTTTCAAAAGAGGCAAAATTTTGCCTCAAAGCCTCATAACTCACTATGCCTACACTTGTAGCTAAATTTAAACTTCTACCGCAATCTTTCATCGGTATAGTAATAGCATTTTCCCATTTTTTTTGCATTAAATCCATAGGCAAACCAAAACTTTCACTTCCAAAAAATAAAAAATCACCTTTTTGATAATTTACATCAAAATAAGCTTGAGTAGTTTTAGTTGTCGCAAAGAAAAATCTATCTTGAAATTTTTCATACTCTTTTAAAAAATCTTCTAAATTATCCCATAAAAAAGGATTTAATTTTTTCCAATAATCAAGTCCTGCTCTTTTAACTGCCTTTTCATCAATACTAAAAAGCGGATTGATAATATGTAAAGCAAAACCTGCATTAAAACACATTCTGCCTATACTTCCTGTATTTTGTGGTATGCGAGGCTCAACTAAGACTATATGAAACATCTTTTTCCTTGAAATGGTGTCCCCAGCAAGGTTTGAACTTGCGACCTCAGAATTAGGAATTCTGCGCTCTATCCAGCTGAGCTATGAGGACAAATATTTTTATTATTTTAAGAAAAAATTTATTTTATAGAGCTTAAATTTTAAGCTCTATAAAAAAACATTTTGGATTTTCATCAAAACCTAAAACTCCATTATGCGCATCAATAATTTGTTTTGATAAAGAAAGACCTAAACCATTACCTTTTAATTTAGTTGTTTTAAAAGCCTCAAAAACCATTTTTTTATCTTTGATACTTACACCATTATCATAAACTTTAATAAAAACCCTATCTTCTTTTTGTTCGCACTTAACCTTTATATAACCATCATCATTTTCGCTTTCTTCAATAGCATCTATGGCATTATAAAGTAAATTTTGCAAAACTAAAGCAAGTAAAGATTTATCTGCATTGATTTTTAAATCTAAAAATTCAAATTTAAAATCGATATTAGCTAGATAATTATAAGCTCCAATAGCTTGCTCACACTCATCTTGTAACTCCTGTAAATTAAACTCATTTAAATTAACATGTACTCCTTTTGTAAAAAGTAAAGTAGAATTTACAATACGCTCTACTCTTGAAATTGCTTTTTGGATTTCTAAAACTATATGCTTATTTTTTAACTCACTTCTTTCAAACAAAGTAGAGCTTAATAAAGAAATAGAACCTATGGGATTGCGTATTTCATGCGCTAGGTGTGCTGCAACTGTTCCCATACTAGCTAACCTTTCGTTTCTTTTTTCATCACTAATATCTGTTGCATTTACTATAAGTTTATCAGTATGAGAAGTGATTTTGATTAAATAAAATTTATGATCAAACTCAAGCTCATAATGTGTTTTATCAAGATCAATGCATTCTAAAAGCTTTGGCTTTTGTGTAGCTAGGTTGTTTTGCAAAATAATATTTTTATTTGCGTCTAAAATCCACAAAGCCATAGGCAAAACCTCTATAATCTCACTTACCATTTGTCTTAATGCAGTGTAGTTTTCATTAAGTTGCTTATATTCATTTTCTATAACATAGGTTTGCTCTATTAAGGCTTTTAATCCTTGTTGTAAGTTTTCTTTTTCACTAGAATCTAAACTTTTTAAAATATTCTCATCCACACTTAATCCTTAATTAAAAATTGAAAATCTTCTAAAGTATATAAAAGCAAATTACGCTCCTTATTTAAAATAAGCTCTTTACTAAAGCCACTCTTTGAAAAAAGCACATATAAATTAGGTTGAATTTGCAACTGTTTTGCTTTACTTTTTAAAATATTTAAAACATTTTTACATATTTTTCTTTCTTTAAATTTAACTTCACCTAAAACACAAAAATTGTTTTCATGATAATACAAGTCTATTTCATGATAATAATTCCAAAAACTATACACTTGATCCACTTTAAGTTTTTTTGCTAAAAATTCTTTACATAAAAGTTCAAAAGTAAAACTTTGGTATTTTTCCAAATTTTCTTGGATAAGTTCTATTAATTCATTATATTTTTTCATCGCGATTAAATTAAGTTTAGGATATATAAAATAAAAGAAAAATCTTAATCCTTGATTTTTAAAAACAACCTTATCTTGTATATTATAAGAGCGTAATTCTTTTTTAACTTTCTGTCTTTTGTTTTTTATAATTGGCTTTTCTTGACTTTTTTCTAAGATCAAAATATTTTTCTCTAAAAGTTTATTAATAAGTCCTAGAGCCTGAAAATGCGGAATAGATTTATTAATAGAATAGCGTTTTCTATCGTTTTTACTTAAAACACTCAAAGCTTTTAAAGCATTCTCATCTAAATTTAAAGAAGCTAAAACATCAAAGGCTTTCAAAATAAAAACATTTAAGATATTTTCATATAAACTTAATTTCAAATCAAATTCAAACTCATCAAAAATACTATAAAAATCAAAAATACTTTCAAGCTCCAAAGTTTCACAGCGTTTTGAAAAATCACCAAATTTTATAATCACATCCTTAAAATAAATATTTTGTATGTTATAATTTTAACAAAAAATTAGAGGATTTTTTTTGGATACTGAAAAACTAAAACAAGATATTATTTTAAAAAAAGGAATATATTATTTTGATTTTACAGCTAGCGCTTTAGCACTAAAAAGCATAGAAAAAGAAATTAAAAAAATTCTTACTACCTATGCAAATACACATTCAGATAGCTCTTTAAATTCTTTTATCACACAACAGCATTATGAAAACGCAAGAATAAATTTAAAAAAATACCTTGAATTAGATGATAGTTTTGCTCTTATAGCTTGTGGGAATGGATCTTCAGCAGCTATAAAAAAATTTCAAGAACTTTTAGGTCTATATATACCACCACTTATTAAAGAAAAATATTTTAAAAATACAGACAAAAATACCTTACCTTTGGTTATAGTTGGACCCTATGAACACCATTCTAATGAACTTTCATTTAGAGAAGCTTTGTGTGAATGCGTTCGAGTGCCCTTAGATAAAAATGGAGAATTAGATTTTAATTTTTTAGAAAGATTATTACAAAAATCCAAAAACAGACAAATCATAGCAAGCTTTAATGCAGCTTCTAATGTTACAGGAATTTTAAGTGATTATAAAAAAATTTACACTTTAATCAAACAACACAACGGTATAGTTGCTTTTGATATTTCCACTTTAGCTCCTTATGCTAATTTAGATCCTAAATTTTACGATGCAGTGTTTATTAGCTCTCATAAACTACTTGGAGGTGTAGGATCTTGTGGCTTACTTGTTATCAAAAAAAATCTATGTGGCAATACCCCTAGCTTTGCAGCAGGTGGAACTGTGGGCTATGTTTCAAGAACATCTCAACAATATTTATGCGAAGTTGAAAATTTAGAAGAAGGTGGCACACCTGGAATTATTCAACTTATTAGAGCAAGTTTGGCTTTTAAAATACGCAATGAAATAGGTTTAAAAAATATAGAAAAAAAAGAAAAAGAACTTTGTGAATATTTTTTCAAACAATGTACAAATTTTCCAAAAATGATCTTATATGCAAAAAATATCACTAATAGATTACCTATTTTTGCTTTTAATATAGAAGGAATTTCTCCTTTTGATTTAGCTTATAAACTAAGTAAAACTTATAAGATAGAAACAAGAGCAGGTTGTGCTTGTGCAGGACCTTATGGACATGATTTACTCAATCTAAAAGACAATCAAGAATTAAAATCTAAACCAGGTTGGCTAAGAGTGGGTTTTCATTATACGCATACAAAAGAAGATATAGAATATTTTTTTAAAGCCTTGAATATAAGTATCAAGGCTTTAAGTTAATTATTGTAAATCGTATTTTTCTACAATTTTTTGGTAAGTACCATCAGCTTTAACTTTTTCTAAGCCTGCATTAATTTTTTGAACAAGCTCACTTTGTTTTCCTTTATCAAAAGCTATACAAAACCCTGAACTTCCATCATTTTCTTCTAAAAATGCTTCTAGCTCTTCATTAGTTTTTAAATAACCTTTACCAATATCTTTATCCGTTAAAACTGCATCTACTTTGCCAGCTTTTAAAGCTAAAATTGCTGCTAACATTTCTTCACTTGCAACCACTTGAGCATTTGGAATAGTCTTAGCAGCACTTTCTTGAATAGTTCCAAGTTGAACACCTATTTTTTTACCTTCCAAACTTTGTTTATCGCTAATACTAGAATCTGTTTTTAATTTTAAATATAAATTTTTAGTATTGAAATAAGTATCACTAAAATCCATACTTGCTAATCTTTGAGGAGTTGAACTCATAGCAGAAGCTATCATATCAATCTTTCCAGCTTTTAAGGCAGGAATTAAACCATCAAAACTCATATTTACCCATTCAAGTTTTAAATTTTCTCTTTTAGCAATTTCTTCCAATAAATCAACATCAAAGCCGGTAATTTTTGCATCTTTAATAAAATCAAAAGGAGGATAATTTGCAGCTATACCTACTTTATAAACTTTTTCACCAGAAGCACTAGCTTGATTTTTATCGCTTGAACAAGCACCTAAAGCTAATATACCAAATAACGCTAAAACAACATATAATATTTTTTTCATTTTTTTCCTTTGTTAAAATTAAAATAAAATTGATAAATGATTATAATGTGTTTAAACGCCTGTATTTCTTCATATCCGCCTCCTTTATAATAAATGTGAGCATAATTATAGCAGAAAAAAGTTTTTTGTAAAGAGTTGTTATAGAATATTTTTTATTTAAGTTAATTTTTATATATTTTAATTAATGAGTTTAAATTTTTACCTTCTTACTAATCATTAAAACATAACCTATTCCAAGACAAATAGACCACATAGAACTGCCACCATAACTTAAAAGTGGCACAGCAACTCCTTTTAATGGAGTTAAAGAAATAATTCCAAAAGCATTCATAAAAAATGAAAATAATAAAAGTAAAGCTACACCTGAACAAAATAAAAAATGGACCTTATTTTCACAGCGCCCAGCAATTCTAAAAATTCTAAGTATAACCATCAAATAAATCAAACATATAATGCTCAATCCCAACAATCCTATTTCCTCAGTAATCCCTGATAAAACAAAATCCGTATGCACCTCACTTAAAAATCCCAATTTGAAAGTTCCAAGACCCAACCCTTCTCCAAAAAATCCACCATGAGCTATAGCATTTAAACTATGTGAAATTTGATAAGGTTCTGAGTTATGGCTTACTCTTAAAGCACTTGCTAGCCAATCAGGAAAAAAAGGTAAAAACGCATCTTGGATATTTCCCCACCAAGCAGAAATACGCTGAATTCTTCTTTGATTACTTAAAATCACCAAAACCCCAATCATTCCAACAATAACCACGCCAAAAGCAAAAAGTCTTTTACTAGCTCCTGCAAAAAATGCTAAAGCAAAAACCAAGAAAAAAGAGATAACACTTTGGCCTAAATCATTTTGTGTCATATAAATATAGCCAATAACAAAAGCAGCTAAAATAAAATAAGGAATTAAAATTAAAACTTCGTGTTTGATTGCTTTTTTGCTATCATCAATTCTTCTTGTATAAGACCAAGCAAGGAAATAAATCAAACCTATCTTAAAAAATTCAACAGGAGAAATAGATAAAGGACCAAGCCTGATCCACCTTTTAGCACCACCTGCTGCAGTAGCAAGAAAGGTAGGTAAAAAAGGCAAAATAAGTATAAATAAAAAAGAGATTAACAAAACACTTATCATTAAATAATGTGCCATTTTACTATCAGGATTTAATCTTGAAACAAAATAAATAATAGCTATACCACTAAGTCCAAAAAAAAGCTGTCTGATAAAAAAATGAAATTCATTATATTCTAAATAAAGCACAGTAAAAGCACTTAAAGAATATGAAAAAAGTATCCCTATAGTTATTAGAATGCAACTTAAAAAAAATAATTTTCTATCAGCAACCAAAATTTCTTCCTAGAATTTTATAAAAATTAATTTTAATAAATTGCAACTTAAAATGATGTTATTTGGAGATTATGTATTGTTTTTATATAAAGATTTTAAACTCTCATAAGCAAGCTGAATTTTTTCAAATTCCTCACGACAATAAGCTTGTTCGATTTTGCTTTTACCTTGATGGCGATCAGGATGATAAATTTTAACTAAATTAAGATAATTTTGTCTAATAGTAGCAAAATCATCACTAGAATTACATCCTAAAGTTTGGAAATAATTCTCAAAAAGTTTAGCCAAAGCATTAAATTTCCAATTAGTATTGGCTTTATTTTTCATTTTATTTCTAAATTCTAAAAGCTGAGTTTCATTGATTGTAAAATCCACACAATATTTTAAATGCTCATTTACGCTTGCTAAAATTTCTAAAAGATTTAAAGTATTATCATCTTTGTATTCTACTGAAAAAATACAATTTTTCTCATCATACATGCTTTTATGATCTTTAAAATATTGCTCTAAATATACAGCAAACATTTTTTCATTAGAACTTAAAGTTATTAAGATATTTTTTTGTGCAAAACCTATTTTAGCAAAGATTACAGGCTTTAAAGTATTTGCTTGAGCAAGATTTAATTTAAAGGTCTTATAATGCGCAAAAGCAAGATTATCGATTTGGTTTCCAGTATTTTTTTTATACTTGTGATTAACAAGTTTTAAAAAATATCTTCTTTGAGGAATTTCATTTTCCACAAAAAAAGATAGGGTTTTATTTTTATTACCTATAACTTTAGAAAAATTTTTACGGATAAGATCTTGAAAATATTTAAACATTAAAAAATCATCAGTATTAACACTAACAGATTCTAAAGTTTGCACTACTTGCATAAAATCCTCTCTATAAACCTAACTCCACAAAAATGCCTGTTCATCTAAAGCACTAGTGTGTTTTAAAATTTCATTTGGACTATAATCGGCTTTATACGATAAAGATTGACACCCTTTTACAAAATATCCTAAATAAATATATTTTAATTTTTTTAATTGTGCAAGCTTGATTTCTGTTAAAAGCGAGTATTTTCCAAGACTTAGATGTGAAAAATCAGGATCATAAAAACAATATATACTAGAAATTCCATCTTCTAAAATATCAATCAAATCAACACAAACTAACTTATTATCTATATAAAAATCAAGTTCATATCCAAAAGTACCTGCATTATCTACATAAAGATTGTAATATTTTCTAAAATTTAAATCATAAATTTTCCAATTTCTTTTATCTTTTTGATAATGGTGGTATTTTTCATAAAGCAATAAATGCTCATCACTTAAAGAAGGTTTTTGTAAGATTATTTTAGTAGCTATATTTTTTTTTAAAACCCTACGATAGCTTTTGCTAAAATGGAAATTTTCTACCAAAATACGCAAATTTTGACATTCATTACAATCATTACATATTGGTCTTGAAAAATATGAACCAAAGCGACGCCAACCTCTTGAAACTAATTCTTGATTTTGTGCTTTGTTAATAAAAGATATATAATTATACTCATTTCTACAATATCTATTTTCAAGATAAGGACATTCTTCTTCTAAAGTACAAAAACCAATAATATTATTCATTAGATCTTTTTAATATCACTATTTTTTACAAATTCCATAAATTCATTAGCTAAACGCTCTTCTTTTAAAAACATATCTTCAAATTCTTGTTCTTGCTTTTTATCTTCATTTTGCTTAGCTAAGTCTTTTTGTATAGCATCTAAGTCAGTATTTTTCATACTAACTCCGCTTTTACTCGCTTTAACCTTTTCTTTTTTTGTTTGACCTTGTTCTTTTTGGAGTGCTTTTTTTATATCTTTTAATTCATCTAAAAAACTCATGATTGCCTACTTTCTTTTATCTTTTGTAAGGCTGCAGCTATAGCAGCAATTACTTCTTCTTTATTTTCTTGGTGTCTATCTTCTGTCTTTTCCAAAAGCTCTTCCATATGTGTTTCTATGAAAGAAGTATCAAAATACCCTCTTCTAAATTCTCTTATTTTGGTAATTGCAATCAAAAATGGAACAGTTGTTCTAATATCATCAATCACAAATTCTTTCAAAGCTCTCTCAAGTCTATTAACTGCACTATCATAACTTGAACCCTTAACAATTAATTTTGCAAGTAAAGAATCATAATAAGGTGGTACAGTATAGTCTTTATATAAATGACTATCCACTCTCACAGATGGCCCTAAAGCTGGAAAATACTCTGTAATTTTGCCTGGACTTGGAATGAAATTTTTCCATACATTTTCTGCTGTAATCCTAGCTTCTATCGCGAAACCTCTTGGTTTTATATCGCTTTGCTCAAGATCTAAAATTTCCCCATTTGCTATACGAATTTGTCTTGTAATAAGGTCAATCCCCGTAATTTCTTCAGTAATTGGGTGTTCTACTTGAATTCTTGTATTCATTTCCATAAAATAAAATCTATTATAATCATCAAGTAAAAACTCAACCGTCCCAACATTTGTATAACCTACAGCTTTTGCAGCAGCTACTGCAGTAACTCCTATGGTTTTTCTTAGTTTTTCTGAAATACTTGGGCAAGGTGCTATTTCAATGATTTTTTGATGTCTTCTTTGTATTGAGCAATCTCTTTCACAAAGATGAATGATATTACCATAATTATCTGCTAAAATTTGAAATTCAATATGCCTTGGATTAATAACATATTTTTCCATAAAAACTTCATCATTTTTAAAAAAACTTAGTGCTTCTCTTTTGCATGCTTCAAAAGATTTTTCCAAATCCTCTTCTTTATGTACTACGCGTATGCCTCTACCGCCGCCACCACCACTAGCTTTTAAAATTACAGGATAGCCTATTTTTAAAGCTTGGAGTTTGATTTCTTCTAATGTGCAATGATTTAATTTTTCAGTACCTGGAACTACAGGGATTCCATTTTTTTTCATTAAATATCTTGCTATGTTTTTATTACCCATTTTACGGATAACATCTGATTTTGGACCTATAAAGATAATCCCTGCTTCTTCGCATTCTTTTGCAAATTCATAATTTTCACTTAAAAAACCATATCCAGGATGTATAGCATCAGCTCCACAAGCTTTAGCAATCTCAACTATTCTTTTACCATCTAAATACCCTCTTATGGCATCAGTTCCTATTCTATATGCTTCATCAGCAACTTTTACATGCAAACACTCATAATCAGGTTCAGTATAAACAGCAACACTTTGTATATGCAAATCTCTACAAGCACGGATCACCCTTACTGCAATCTCACCTCTATTGGCTATTAAAATCTTATGTATCATGACTTTGCCTTAAGCTAAAATATTAAAAAGAAGATTAGCATAAAAATATAAAAATTCTATAAAAATATTTATTTTTGCTAATTTTAAGAATTTTTTGATAAAATTACTCTTTATTTTTGCGCCCATAGCTCAGCTGGATAGAGCATTTGATTGCGGTTCAAAAGGTCAGAGGTTCGAATCCTCTTGGGCGTACCACTTACTTCTTTTTTACAGAAAATTCATCCAAATCCAATTCTTTTTTATCTTTAAATTGATACCATAAAAATAAAATAAAAAATATCGTTAAAATCACAGCTAAAATATAGTAAGTTCCGTATTCATTTTCAGATAAAAATAAATTTTTGGTATTCATACCAAAAAATCCAACGATTAAATTTAAAGGTAAAAAAATTGCAGACATAATACTTAAAAAGTAAATATTTTTATTTATTTTTTCATTTCTTGCGGTATTAATATAAGTGTAAATCCCTTCTAATCTTGATATATTTTCTTTAATATTTTTTTCCAAAACAGCTAAATTTAAAATAATTGTTTTTAAACTTTTCTTTATAAAATGATGCTTACTATGACAAATTTTACAAGCCTCTAAAACAGAAGAAACCATGTTATAACTTTTACTAAGCTTGACTTTTAATATAAAATATTTTGTCAAGAAATTCTTTACTTTTTTATTTTCTAAAATCAACTCCTCTCTTTTTTCTATAGAAAGGTTAATGGTATTATTTTTTTCTTTTTCATTTTGCAAAATTTCTTTTAATATAGCTATAAATTCCGTATTAGAAAATAAAATCAAATTTTCATCTTTATACTCAAAAATTTGATTTTCTTTAAAAACAAATACACTTTTAGAATTTTTAGTTATATCTAGAGTGAAAATATCAAAATCATCAAATTCATAATAAGCATTTGATATATTAATATTGCTAATAATTTGTTTTAAAACATCATTTAACACATTCTTTGCCTATAAAATTCTTTTCTAAAATTTTCAAATTCATCTTTAATAATAGCTTCACGCATTTGCTTGACCAAATTTAAATAATAATGTAAATTATGAATACTTGCAAGTCTAAAAAAGGTTAATTCTTTGGCTTTAAATAAATGATTTAAATAGGCCCTTGAAAAATTCTTACATGTATAGCAAGAACATTTGCCGTCTATAGGAGCATGATCAGTGATAAATTCTGCTTTTTTGATATTAAATTTTCCAAAGCTAGTAAATAAAGTACCATTTCTTGCATTTCTTGTTGGCATCACACAATCAAACATATCCACACCTCTTGCTACATTTTCTACTAAATCTTCAGGCGTGCCAACTCCCATTAAATATCTAGGGCGATTGTTATCCACATAAGGCATCATAGCTTCAACCGTATCATACATAGCCTCATTTTCTTCTCCCACGCTTAATCCACCTATAGCAAGTCCATCAAAATCCATCTCGCAAAGTGCTTGAGAGCAAATTTTTCTAGCTTCAAAATCAGTCCCACCTTGGATAATACCAAAGATATTTTGCCCTATTCCCACACCTTGACTTTGTTTTAACTTATGATAATCAATAGCTTCTTTTGCCCATTTTATAGTGCGTTTTAGAGAAAGTTCTATCCTTTCTTTACTTGCAGGTAAGGCCACTAAATCATCTAAAATCATCATAATATCTGAATTAAAATCATATTGCGCATCTAAAACACTTTGCGGGGTAAAATAGTGCAAACTTCCATCGATATGACTTTTAAATTGAATACCTTTTTCATCAGGTTTTGAATTTTTACTTAAAGAAAAAGCTTGAAAACCTCCACTATCTGTTAAAAAAGAGCCTTCAAATTTACTAAAACCGTGCAGGCCACCCATTTGCTTAATCACTTTAGAACCAGGCCTTAGATACAAATGATAAGTATTTGCTAAAATAATTTTTGCATTTAAAATCTCACTCATATCAACAGCATCTAAACTTTTAATCGCAGCCAAAGTTCCAACGGGCATAAAAATAGGAGTTAAAATTTCACTATGTGTAGTTTTTATACGACAAGCTCTAGCATTTGCGCTTTTATATTGAACTTCAAATTCCATTATTTTTCCTATATTTTTTGCATAATCATACCAAAGACTTGCTTATAAGTTTTTTTGAAAGAAAGCCTGTTTTTAACAGGCTTAAGAAATTAGTAGTTTTTTACAAATTCAACGATTTTTTCACAACCTTCAATAATATCTTTTTCATTAGTTGCATAAGAGAGCCTAAAATACCCTTCCATGCCAAAACCAATACCTGGCACCAAAGCTACTTTTTGCTCTTCTAGCAGTCTTTTACAAAATCTCATAGAATCATTATCAGCTTCTTTACAAGATATAAATAAATAAAAAGCTCCTTGTGGAATTTGTTCTAATTTTAACTTATCGCTTTTGGCTAAAATTTCACAAGCTAATTCTCTACGCTTTAAAAAGGCTTGTCTCATCATTTCAATATCATTATCTGCTTTTCCAAGTAAGGCTGGTAAAGCTGCGTGTTGGATGATTGAACAAATATTTGATGTACTTTGCCCTTGTAGTTTTTTAACAGCATTATTAAACTCGCTCATTTTACTTGCCATGTATCCAAAACGCCACCCTGGCATAGCACCACATTTGCTAAGACCATTAATACTTACAGTTCTATTTAAAGCATCTTCACTAACTTGCGCAAAAGCACAAAATTCTCCATCATAAACTAATTTTTCGTAAATTTCATCACTTAAAACTACTATTTTAGTTCCTTCTAAAACCTTAGCTAAAGCACTTATTTCTTCTTTAGAATATATAGCTCCTGTAGGATTTGATGGAGAATTAAACATCAAAACCTTAGTTTTTGAAGTAATAGCTTGTTTTAATTGTTCTGGGGTGATTTTAAATCCATTTTTTGCTTCACCTTCTATAAACACAGGAGTTGCGCCTGCAAATTTTACCATTTCAGGATAACTCACCCAATAAGGACTTGGAATAATAACCTCATCACCTTCTTCAACTAAACACTCAATCGCCATAAACAAAGAATGTTTAGCACCAACATTGGTAATGATTTCACTTGTTTTATAATCTAAACTATTATCATTTTTAAATTTATATTGTATAGCCTCTATAACTTCTTTTATACCCACAACTGGCGTATAAGCTCCACAACCTTTTTCAATAGCTTCAATTGCTGCTTTTTTAATGATTTCTGGAGTATCAAAATCAGGCTCACCTGCCGAAAAACTAATAACTTTCTCACCATTTGCTTTTAAAGTTTTGGCTATATCAGTCATTACTAAAGTTAAGGATTCTCCTAAATTTTGAGATCTTTGGCTTAGCATTTTCTATCCTTTTATCTTATACTAATTTTAATTTTTGTAATTGTTACAACTTGGAGCTTAAAAAATTCTACGAGTAAAATCAAGATTGTATATTTTTAAAAAATTTTGTGTAGAAACTATACATTTTCTACACAAACTATTTTTATTTGTTTCTTTGGGTAATTATTCTAAAGCTTCTATGTCGCTTTCATTATGATGAATAAAGCGTTCATCTTTTTCTATAGTTTCAACTAAACGCCCTACTCTTTCCCATCTAACTTTTTTATTTTCATCCCATGAAAAATAAATAAACCAAGGTTGCCCAACTATATATTTATAATCTACACTTCCCCAAAATCGACTATCGCTAGAATGATCACGGTTATCGCCCATCATAAAATATTCATTTTCAGGTACTTTATAATAATAAGCATTAAAACCATAAATATTATTAGCACCTAATTCATCAAAAGAAGCAGGCTTCATAGCAAATTGTCCCAAATTTAAATAGCGAAAAAATACACTGTCTATATCCACTCTAGAATCATAATGTATCCCTTTTTCTACAAAAGGCTCTTTTACAAAAAGTCTTCCGCCTATGATTTTTGTTTTATTAGGATAATAATCTTTCATATATTCATCACCCTCAACCATACGCACATATAAGGTTTTATTTGCAAAAACTACTTCATCTCCGCCTTTGGCCACACATCTTTTTACATAGTGGATTTTTGGCTCATGCGGATATCTAAATACCACAATATCCCCTCTTTTAGGACCTTCACCACTTACTAAATGTCCATTTTTATTAAAATCAGGTAAAACAGGAATTTCCACCCAAGGAATATGCGGAGTTGGAATACCATAAGAAAATTTTTTTACAAATAAAAAATCCCCTACTAATAAAGTATTTTTCATAGAACCGCTTGGTATAGTAAAAGCTTGTATAAAGAAAAATATAATCAATAAAACAACTACTAAAGTTCCCGTCCAAGATTGTGTAAATTTATAAATTTTCTTCAAAAATTTCATTTTTTTATCCTATTTTTAGCTGATTTTATAGTATTTTCTAAAAGCATGGCAATAGTCATAGGCCCTACTCCACCTGGTACAGGAGTGATATAACTAGCTTTTCTACTAACATTTTCAAAATCGACATCGCCTACTATTTTTCCATCAACTCTATTAATCCCAACATCAATTACCACCACACCTTCTTTAACCATATCTTCTTTTAAAAGATTTGGACAACCTGCTGCTACGATAACAATATCAGCATTTTTTGTATAAGCTTTTAAATCTTTTGTATAAATGTGACAAATACTCACACTAGCATTAGCATTTAACAAAAGAGTAGCCATAGGACGGCCTACTATATTTGAAGCTCCTATTACAACTACACTAGCTCCTTGTAATTTTATATCATAATGTTCTAAAATTTTCATAACGCCTAAAGGTGTACATGGTAAAAAACCACCTTTTAAATTAAGATTTAAATTTCCGACATTAAAGGGGTGAAAGCCGTCTACATCTTTATTAAAGTTAATACTTTCTAAGATTATATCTTTATTAATATGCAATGGCAATGGAAGTTGAACTAAAATTCCATCTATACTATCATCATGATTTAAAGTATTAATCAAAGCCAAAAGCTCATTTTGAGTTGTATTTACATCAAGTTTATAAACTAAAGACTTAATTTCACATTGCTCGCAAGCTTTTGCTTTAGAACCCACATAAGTAGCACTAGCAGGATCCTCGCCTACTAAAATTACAGCCAAACAAGGCTCTATACTTTGAGCTTTAAGTTCTAATACTTCTTGTTTTAAATTTTCTTTTAACTTATCACTTAGCTTTTTACCATCTAAAAGTGTCATTTCTTTCCTTAAATTTTATAGCTTTCTTTAACTTAAAAAATTGTATCATAACAAAACTTCTTTTTTTGTTAAAGGCAATGAATGAAAATTGTATTATTTTTATTTTTTATAATTTATGGTGCTTGGGCTGAAGATTTTATCTCTCCTAAAGAATACCAAGAGTCCCTTTACAAAAATCCAAGAGGCATAAGTTGTGCTAAATGTCATGGCGATGGAGGTCAACAAATACTAGGTTATTACACTAAAAATGGAGAAAAAATTCCTTTTATTGTGCCAAGTATTAAAAACACTCCTTATACGCGTTTTAGAAAAATTCTAAATCAACCTCAAGAGGCAAAAAGCATTATGCCAACTTACTCGCTAACAGAAGATGAAATAAAATCACTTTATGATTATATTACTAGCAATAAAAGGAGTAAAAATGAAAAACAATAAAAAAGCCTTTGAGGAAGCTTCTGAGTATATAGCAGGTGGGGTAGATTCTCCAGTGCGTGCTTTTGCAAGCGTAGGTAGCAATCCTTTATTTATCAAACAAGGCAAAGGTGCTTATATTAGCGACATAGAAGAAAATACTTATATAGATTATGTGCAAAGTTGGGGACCTTTACTTTTTGGACATTGTGATGAGGATATTGAAAAAGCTTGTAAAAAAGCATTAGAGCATGGCTCGAGCTTTGGTGCGCCAACTTTAGCTGAAACTAAATTGGCCAAATTTATCTTAAAAGATTGGCCACATTTGGATAAAATCCGTTTTGTAAGTAGTGGCACTGAAGCTACTATGAGTGCTATTCGTCTTGCAAGAGGATTTAGTAAAAAAGATAAAATCATCAAATTTGAAGGATGTTATCATGGGCATTCTGATTCTTTATTAGTAAGCGCTGGAAGCGGTGCAGCTACTTTTAACACCCCAAGCTCACTAGGAGTTTTAACCGATGTAGCTAAAAATACTCTAGTAGCCGTTTATAATGATATTGATAGTGTTAAAAACTTAATCAATAATGATGATAATATAGCTTGTATCATCATAGAGCCAATTGCAGGAAATATGGGTTTAGTGCCTGCTAAAATAGAATTTTTACAAGAGTTAAGAAAACTATGTGATGAGCATCAAATTCTTTTAATTTTTGATGAAGTTATGAGTGGCTTTAGAGCTTCATATCTTGGCTCTTTTGGGATTAATAATATAAAAGCTGACATAGTAACTTTTGGTAAGGTTATAGGCGGAGGTATTCCTGCAGCTGCTTTTGCTGCAAGAGCTGAAATCATGGATTTATTAAGTCCTTTGGGCGGGGTATATCAAGCAGGAACACTAAGTGGCAATCCTCTTGCTATGGCTGCAGGTTATGCGAGCTTAAAAAAAGCAAGAAATTATGAAGGCTTATATGAAAAATTAGAAAAACTAGGCAAAAGACTTACTCAAGGCTTTAAAGAAGCTGCAAATGATTGCAAAATTCCTTTGCAAGTTAATTGCGTTGGTTCTATGTTTGGATTTTTCTTTTGTGAAAACCCTGTTAATAATTATAAAGACGCTTTAAAATCAGATACTAAATTATTTGCCAAATTTCATGCGCAGATGCTAAGCAAAGGTGTATATTTAGCACCATCTCAATTTGAAACAGGTTTTATATGTGAATGTATGGATAAAAAAATCATTGATAAAACTATACAAGCAGCACAAGAAAGTTTTAAAGCATTATGAATAAAAGACAAAAAATCATTCGCAAAGGTATAGAAGCTGCAGATGGATTAAGCCTTGGTATATCCATGGTTGTAGCTGTTTTAATCGGAGTTGGCATAGGCTATTTTTTTAAAAACTTAACCGGCATTGTTTGGCTTTTTTGGGTAGGAGTGTTTATAGGAGTAGCTGCGGCGATTTTAAATGTTTACAAAGCCTATAAAGCACAAGTAAAAAGTTACGAAGAATTTAAAGAAGAAAATCGCTATAAAGATTTAAAAAATGATCCTAAAGCCTAAAATTTTATTAAAACTCTTGCTAGGATTAAATTTACTTTTCTTAGCAGGAGTTTTTTTTTACAAAGAATTAAGCTTTAAAACCTTTATAAGCTTTGAATTTGGCTTTTTAGCTCAAAATTTAATCATTCTAATATCTTTTTTAAATTATAAAAATTTTATTTTTAAAGCAGCTAAAAATTATGATTTTATGCAAAGACCTTTACAAATTTTTGCTAAAAAACAATATTCTTTGCCAAAAATTATAAAATTTATCTATATAGATGACGATTTAAAACCAAAATTTAAAAGTATTTTTAAAAACGCGTTAGCTTTTTTTTCTTTATTTAAAATTTTTGCTTATGTGTTTTTAATAGCAGGATTTTTATTTTTAGAGTTTCAAGGTTTAATGAGTATTTTTGCCTTGTTTTGTGCAATGTTTGTCACACCCATAGCGGTATTAATATATAATTTTTTAATAAGAAAATGTTAAGCTCAAAAAGAACGATTAGATCACTAACAGCATTATTTCTTGGTATGATTTTTGTTTTCATAGGAAGTGCTTTAACAGTAAATTCCATAGCTATTATTTTAAAGCATAATAATGTTAGTAATTTTTATATAGGCGTAATAGGAAGTTGTTATTTTCTTGGTGCTATGGTAAGTACAATTAGTGCCCATAGAATAGTTTCTAAAGTAGGACATATAAGATCATTTGGAATTTTTGCTATTATTTTTGGTATAGCCACCATGCTTCATAGCTTAAATTCTAATCTTTATTTTTGGATGTTTTTAAGATTTTTGCTAGGTTTTTGCTATTATGCGCTTTTAATGGTAATAGAATCATGGCTTAATGAAAAAGCAAAAAACACTATTCGCTCAAGAGTGATAGCCTTTTATGAGGTTGTATTTTACTCATCATCAGGTTTTGGAATTTTACTTATGTCTTTTGACTTTCCAAGTAATACAGTATTTATTTTAAGTGCTAGTTTTATTATGTTTGCTTCTATTCCTTTATTTTTAATCCGCATTAAAGAGCCTATTTTGCCACAAAAAACAAAAATTTCCATTCCTAAGGTTTTTGATATAGTGCCTTTAGCCTTAGTAACAAGTTTTATAGCAGGCATGCTTTTAAATGGCTTTTTTTCCATGGCTTCTTTATTTGTGCTTATACAAGGATTTGGCGCAAAAGAAGCTTCTATTTTTATTTTCTCTACTATGGTAGGTGGCTTTATTTCGCAACTTTATATCGGAACTCTTTCTGATAAAATTAGTAGAAAATTTGCCATTATATTGTGTGCTTTTATTGCTTTAAGCGCTATGCTTTGCATACTACTTTTAGAATATAATATTTATCTAAAATACTTTTTTGGATTTTTGCTAGGCATGGGTATGTGTTGTTTATACGCTCTTTCTTTAGCAAGAGCAAATGATATGCTTGACAATCCTAGCAAAAGAGTTGAACTTGGCAGAGCAGTTCTTTTTACCTATTCTTTTGGTGCTTTATTCGCGCCTGCAGTTTTGGGAACTTTGATGTATTATTTTCAAGCTTATGGCTTTATGTATTTTTATATAGTTTTATTAAGTATTTTGATACTATTTGCCATCGATAAACCAAAATTTAAAAAACTTACCAAATTTAAAAGAAAACCTGGTAATATGGTAATGCTAGATGATAACTAATATCTCTAATAATCAAAATCAGTTTGCAAAAAATGAAACAAATAAAGAAAATAAAAGTGAAAAATCAGACAAAAAAACCTCGCTCAATGAAGCGTTAAAAAATCCTTTATTTTCCAAAAGCGATTCTGAAGTTAAATTACCCAAAGATTATATTAGCAAAATTGATCAAAAACTACAAGAATTACTTAATAAACTTTTAGATCAAATCAAAACCAATAAAGATCCTGATTTGGCAGTATTAAAAAATCATAAAGATTTAAATTTTGCACCTAATTTTGCCAATGAAGTAAAAAAACTTCAAGCAGAGCTTTCAAAAAATCCTGAATTTGAAAAACTGCTTAAAATTCTAGAAGATTTAGTCAAGCCTGCTAAAGATATTAATAATAAAAATCTTTCATCTTTAGTGAAAAATTCAGGCATATTTTTAGAAGCAAAGCTCAATCATTCTTTAAAAGAACAAAATTTACCACAGAGTTTTTTTAATCTTTTAAGTACTATAAAAGGCGCTACAAGTGAAAATTTAAAACACGATATAAGTAATTTAGATCTTAAAAATCTTGATACTACAAGCACCTTAAAAGAACTTATTCACATCTTACAAAATTACAAAAAAGATAATAAAATTTCTTTAGAAAATACAAACTACAAAACACTTTTTAAGCTATTTGATAAAATAGAAAATTTTAAAAATTATATCAATAAAAACCCAAGTTCTATTAGTCAAGAAAAACTCCAAAATATTGCGGATAATTTTATCAAAAATCTTAATAAAAATTTAACACTTATCAACAAAGAACTAGCTAAACCCGAAAACATAAAAATTCAAAACACTCATATACTAAAAGAGCTTAGCCAAAATATAAAAGATTTTATAATACTTTTAAAAGATATAAAAAATCACAAAAACAAAACCGAAACAACACAAGAAAATTTAAATAAAACTCCACACACTAAAGACATCAAAGAAGAGTTAAAAGAAGAAATAAAAACTCCACAAAAAAGCACAGAGGATAAAAAAGAAACTCAACAAAAACAAGAAAGCATAGCAAAAGATAAAGAAATTCAAAACACAAAAGAAGAAAAAATACCACAAAGTAAAGATATCAAAGAAAATCCCAAAGAAGAGCCAAAAACACCACAAAAAAATACTGAAGATTTAAGCAAAAATGATAGCAAAAGTCAAAATTTACAAACAAATAATACTAAGTTAGAGGATATATTTAAAAGCACTTCGGGTAAAATTTTACTAGAAGATATTTTCAAACAAAATGTAAGCAAAAATCTTAATTTTAGCCAAAATTTACAAGAAGAGCTTTTAAACAATCTAAACAAAGAACTAGGCTTAATAGGAAGAAAACTCAATGAAGTTTTAAAAGCTTTAGATCCTAAAAATTATGAGGCAAAAAATTCTTTAGATGATATAAAAAATATAGAAAAAAAATTAGAACTTTCTATAAAAGATCTTGGAAAAATCACCCAAAAAGATAGCACAGAAATTTCTTCAGAATTACAAAAAGATATTAAATCCACTCTTTTACAAGTTTCTAATCTAGCCAAAAATTTAGACAATGAAAGCATACTAAATCAAACAAATCGTCTTATAGCTCAGCTTGAGTTTAATCAACTTTTATCTTTAGCCAATAATAGCATTCATACTTTTTTACCTTTTTTTTGGGATGATTTAGAAAAATCTAATGTAGTTTTTAAACGCGGTAAAAAAGATAAATTTTATGCACAAATTAATCTTGAATTTGAAAAATTAGGAAAAATCAATGTATTTTTATCTCTAAGTAATGATAAATACATCGATATAAATATGATGATAGAAAATGCTAATTTTAGAAAAAAACTTTATGAAAGAGCACATGAACTAAAAAAAGCCTTAGTTAAAGTAGGACTTCTAAGCTCTAATTTTTTCATCAGCGATATAATTAAAAGTAAATTTCACAATCAAGAAGAATATAATGACTTTAATATGGGTTTTGACACAAGGGCTTAAAAATGGCTAAAAAAACAAAAAAAGCCGTTGCGCTAGGCTATAACAAAGAAGAACAAAATGCACCAAAAATCCTAGCTAATGCCAAAGGTGAAAACGCTGCTAAAATCATCTCTTTAGCCAAAGAAAATGGCATACCCATAAAAGAAGACAAAGACTTAGTAGAAGTGCTTAGCAAACTTGATCTAGGCGATGAAATCCCACCTAATATGTATAAAGCAGTGGCTGAAATTTTTGCCTTTTTATATAAAGTTGCTAATGAAGATGAGACTAAGCAAAGTCCGCAATCTTCTTAGAAAATT
The DNA here is from genome assembly GCF_025773245.1 of Campylobacter sp. CNRCH_2007_0968H. Taxonomy (NCBI): domain Bacteria; kingdom Pseudomonadati; phylum Campylobacterota; class Epsilonproteobacteria; order Campylobacterales; family Campylobacteraceae; genus Campylobacter; species Campylobacter sp. CNRCH_2007_0968H. The sequence goes on from NZ_JAKMTQ010000002.1 coordinate 115,743, forward strand.
CAACTTGCTCATAAGCATTTTTACTAAATTTTAAAAACCCTTTTTGAGCGATTAAAACTATAGTTGAACCTAGCTCAAAATTTCCAAGTCTTTGGCCTTTTTTTACAAAAAGATCTTCATAGGTATGAGTAAAATCAAAATTTGCTGCATTAGTTTGTATGCTAGTATCAAAGCTAAAGTGCATTTTACCGACATTTAGCGCACCCACAAATACCATCCAAAGTATAAATTTTCCTTCCACTAAGCACTTTAAAACTACTCTTTCATTTTTAGTATAAAGGTTTATAATTTTAGCTAACTTTGCCTCACTCACACTAAATAAAGCCCCGCTCATATAAGTAGCACTTAAAATTTGCATATTACAAGGTGCATGATAATGATGATAATCTTTTGGAGATAAATAAATATTTGCATAATCTATGCCATTTTCCAATTCTTCTTTACTAGCTGAGTTTTTTAAAAGCTCTTCTATACTATAACTTGAACCTTTAATGCTAAAGGCTAAATTTTCTTTTAAATCATTTTGAAAGCTACTTCCAAGTTCTAAAATTTTACCATCACTTGGACTTATAAAGCCATCTTCTAATTCTCGCTCATTTAATAAAGTTCTTGTAAATAAAGCATTTAAACTCTCATATTCTTCTAAAGGTTTAAATTCACTCATATTGATATTAAAAGCATTTACATAAGCTTTATTAATATTTTTTTGTATAATTTTTGGAAATTTATATTTTGCTATGATTCCAAACATTTTTGAAGCACTATTGCTAAATCCCACTCATTCTCCTTTTAATCTAATCAAAGCTATCTCACTAGGGGCTAAAAATCTCACAGCAGGTCCCCAAAATCCAGCTCCACTGCTTACATAAAACAAACTATCCTTGCTTAATTTATAAAGCCCATACACAAAGCCTTGTTCTAAATATACTAGCAAAGAAAAAGGGAAAATTTGTCCTGCGTGTGTATGCCCTGATAAAATCAAATCAAACCCACTCACATCATAAGTTTTTACATATTTTGGCTGATGTGTGATTAAAATATTAACTTTTTCTTGATTGATTTGAGTTTTGATTTTTTCTATATTGCTTTCTTTAAAACCCAAACGCTTGGCAGCCAAATCCAAAGTCCCACTTAAAGTAAAATCCCCAAAATCAATACTTTCATCTTCCAAAACTTTGAAATTTTTAAGAGTTTTAAGCTTTTTGCTTATTGCATTTATATCATTATAATACTCATGATTTCCATAAACAAAATAAGTACCATATTTTGATTTAAAATTTTCTAATAAATTAATATAAGGCATACTAGCAATATCTGCATCGATTAAATCCCCAGCTATAATGACTATATCAGCATTTAAAATATTAACTTCATCGATTAAGGTTTTTAAAAAATCTTCTCCTAAATTTTTTCCCAAATGCACATCAGAAAGTAAAACTATATTTAAATCTTCTTTTAAATTTTTAACTTTAATATCTACCTCATTAACCTTAGGTGTGCTAATAGCATTTACAAAACCTTTAAATACCATACTAACGCTAAGTATAATAAGCCAAGAATCAAAAATTAATTTTAAAAACTTTCTTCTTTGGACACTGAAAATTTGCTCTTTTTTATTTTCATTAAAAAAAATCCAAGAGCCAATTTCAAAAATCACTCCAAAAAGCAAGAAAAAGCAAGTAGCAGTAGGAAAAATAGCTAAAATATAATAAAGCTTTTCATGCAAAAAGTCCCCGCGCATATTTATAAAAAAGATTAATTCACATGCAAAAACTATTAAAACAAAAGCTAATACAAACTTCTTATAAGGTTTTAAAAAACCAACCCTACTTAAAAATCTTTTATAAATATACCAATTTGCCAAAGCAAAAAATAAAACTAATAAAGTAAAAAAAACAAATGCTCTCATGGCGTAATTTTATTTAAGCAAAATTAATACTTTTTAAAGTAAAATCGTAAAAAACATTTGGGAAAGAAATTTGGCTTTAATAGATTTAATCGACGCAAATAAGAAATTTAATACAAAAATAGTTTTAGAAAATGCAAATTTTAGTGCAAATTTAGGAGAAAAAATCGCTATTATAGGCAAAAATGGCGAAGGAAAATCAAGCTTTTTAAAAACCCTTATGGGGACTTTAAAATTAGATAGCGGTAGAGTAATTAAACAAAATAACACTAGTATAGATATGCTAAGCCAACAAGTAAGCTTTGAAAGCACCTTAAGCGTAAGCGAAGCCATCAAAAAAGAACTTGAAGAAATTTACCAAGCCTTGAAAGAATTTGAAAGCTATAATGAAAAACTAGCTTTTGATCCTGAAAATAAAGAATATTTAAAAAAAGTAGATGAATTAAGTTTATTTATAGATTCAAAAGACGCATGGAATTTAGACCAAAAAATACAAAGAATATTAGAAGAATTTAAACTATTAGAATACAAAGACAGAACACTTTGCTCTTTAAGTGGGGGCGAAATAAGACGCGTAGGGCTTTGCACACTTTTGCTAAAAAATCCTGATATATTATTGCTTGATGAACCAACTAATCATCTAGATGTATATATGAGTAACTTTTTAGAAGAAAGACTGAAAGCTTCTAAAATGTGTGTTATTTTCATCTCTCATGATAGGTATTTTATCGATGCTATAGCGCAAAAATGCGTAGAAATAGAAGCGGGAAAATTAAGCATTTTTGAGGGTGGATATACGCAATATCTAGAAAAAAAAGCAGCTATTTTAGCTTCCTTAGCTAAAAGCCATGAAACCTTGCTTAAGCAATTAAAAAGTGAGGAAGAATGGCTAAGAAGAGGAGTCAAAGCTAGGCTTAAACGCAACGAAGGACGCAAAGAACGCATTTTTAAAATGCGTGAAGAAGCTAAGAAAAACCCAGGAGCTATCAAACGCTTACAACTTGAAATCAAAAGAGCAAGTAAAAATTTTAACCAAACTCAAAGCCAAAACCGCAAAAAAATGCTTTTTGAACTTAAAAATATCTCAAAGTCTATTGCCAACAAGACACTTTTTAAAGACTTTAATGCACGAATTTTACAAGGTGAACGCATAGCCATAGTAGGTAAAAATGGCTGTGGGAAATCTACTTTCTTAAAGATTTTACTTGATCAAATTCCGCTTGATAGCGGAGAGATTAAAAGAGGTGAAGTTAAAATAGGCTATTTTGATCAAAGCAGAAGTTTATTAAACACTGATAAAAAACTTTTAGAAATTTTTTGCCCAAATGGTGGCGATCACATTCAAGTGCGTGGTAAAAATATGCATGTTTATGGGTATTTAAAACAATTTTTATTTCCAAAAGAATTTTTAGAGCAAAGCGTGAGTGTGCTAAGTGGGGGTGAGAAAAACAGAGTTGCTCTAGCCTTGCTTTTTACCAAAGAATATGATGTATTAATCTTAGATGAACCAACAAATGATTTAGACATAGCTACGATTAATATCTTAGAAGAATACTTACTTTCTTTTGAAGGCGCGATTTTGCTTGTCTCACATGATAGATATTTTGTCGATAAAATAGCAACTAAACTTTATGCTTTTGAAGATAATGCAAATATTAATATAGAAGTTCTTTCTTATAGTGAATATTTAGAAAATGAAAAAGAATACAAAGACTTTGAAGAATTTTCTAAAAGCTTAGAAACAAACACCACCGCAAGTGTAAAAACAAAAGAAAAATCGAGTAAAAAACTAAGCTATAAAGAAAATGAAATTTTAAACTCATATCCTGATAAAATTCATAAATTAGAAGAAGAAATAAAAGAAATCAAAAATGCTCTAAGTAATCCTACAATCTATCAAAAACTAGGTATAAATACCCTTTATGAAGAGCTAAATTCCTTAGAAAATGAACTTAGTATTTTAGAAGAAGCTTATTTTGAGGTTTTGGAAAAAAGTGAAAATACTGATTAACTTTATATATTTTAAATAAGATAAAATTACTCAAATTTATTTAAGGAAAAACTATGACTTTGATAACTATTTTATGTATTTACACAGCTTTTTTGGTTTTTATATCTTATGTGCAAATTTCTTTTTTAAAAAAAGAAAGAGAAAAACAAGCAATTATTTTAAATGAACAAGATTATAAAAATGCTGCAAATATCGCCATAGAAAATGAAAAATACAAAATCTTTTCTAATCTTTATAATCTGATGGTTAACATTTCTTGGATTAGCTTTGGCTTTTTGTATTTAAAAGAAATTTTTATAAAAGAAAATTCTACCTTAGAAAATACTTTATTTTTGCTTGTATTTTTATTGATTATTAGTATTTTAAATTTACCACTTAGCTATTATGAAAGCTTTATAAAAGATAAAAAACACGGCTTTTCAAATATGACTTTAGCACTTTTTGTTAAAGACAGCATTAAATCTTTAGCTCTAATACTTGTTTTTGGCTTTTTAATCATCTATGCCTTAGTATTTTGCTTTGAATTTTTTAACACATACTGGTGGGTAGTGGCTTTTGCTCTAAGCTTTATAATTATACTTATTATAAATCTCATCTACCCTACACTTATTGCACCTATGTTTAACAAAATGAAAAAACTTGAAGATGAAAATTTATTAGAAAAAATCACTAATTTAATGCAAAAATGTGGCTTTAGTGCAAATGGTGTTTATGTTATCGATGCAAGCAAAAGAGATAAAAGATTAAATGCTTATTTTGGTGGCTTATTTAAAAGCAAAAGAGTAGTACTTTTTGATACACTTTTAAATGCTTTAAAAGAAAAAGAACTCATTGCTGTTTTGGGTCATGAGCTAGGACATTTTGTGCATAAAGATTTGCTAAAAATGTTATTTGCTAGTGCTTTGATGCTTTTTGCTTTATTTTTCATCTTTGCACATTTACCAAACTTTTTTTATATTGAAAGTCATTTAGATGGAGTGAATGCTGGAGTTTTTGCACTTTTATTGATTTTTGGAAATATTTTTACTTTTATTATTTCTCCACTGCTTAATAAAATGAGTCAAAAAAATGAATTTAATGCTGACTTACACGGAGCAAAACTAAGCTCTAAAGAAGATATGAAAAATGCTCTCATAGCTTTAGCAAAAGAAAACAAAGCCTTTGTTAAAACAAGTAAAATTTATACTTTCTTTCATCTAAGTCATCCTTGTATTTACGATAGAATCAAAGCTTTGCAATGATTTCAATCAAACAAGCTTTAAAGCAAGCTTACGCAAAAGATCCTACTCACAAAGAATATATACTTTTTATTCTTTGTGAACTTTTACAAAAAGATAAAGCTTGGATTTTTTTAAATCCTGAATTTCAAATCAATGAGAAAGTTTTTTTAGAATATATAGATAGATTTTTAAATGGTGAGCCTTTTGAGTATTTATTTCAAAAAACACAATTTTATGGTTTTGATTTTTTTACTAAAAAAGGGGTTTTGATACCGCGTTTTGATAGTGAAATATTACTTGAAAGATGTTTAGAAATTTTAGATCATAACTCTTTTAAAAATATACTTGAAATTGGCTTTGGAAGTGGAATTTTAAGTATTTGCTTAGCAAAGTTAAAACAAATTTTTATACAAGCTTGTGATATCAATCCAAAAGCATTAGAGCTTGCTAAAAAAAATGCAGATTTTCATAATGTTTCAAATTTAATCAATTTTCAACTTTGTGATTTTAAAAATATACAAGGAAATTTTGACTTTATTTTTTCTAATCCTCCTTACATAAAAAATGACTATCCTTTAGATAAATGGGTTCAAAACGAACCACACAATGCTTTATTTGGTGGAGATAAAGGTTGGGAAATTTTACATGAAATTATTCTTTTTGCCAAAAATCACAACACAAAAGTCTTAGCATGTGAGTTTGGCTATGATCAAAAAACAATTTTAAATAAAATTTTAAAAGAAAATGATTTCAAGGCTACTTTTTATCAAGATTATAATGGATTTGATAGAGCCTTTGTTGCATGGAATTTAAAAAATTAGACTATAATTATCTTTATTATAGGAGAAAATATGAAATCAATATATTTATTTTTACTAGCAAGCTTAATTGGGATTGAAATTAGCATAGGTGTGTTTTTAGCTCCGACTATATTTTATCCTGCTAAATTCATAGGTGAAGGGGTTTTAACTCATTTTCAAAGTGGGCTTTTAATGACACACATTTTTGTGCAATTTGGCTATGTTTTGTTAGGTGTGAGTGTTTTGTCTATTTTAATAGAAATTTTTTCATTTAAAGACAAAAATTTAACTTTTAAAATAAATTTTTCAAAATTTATGCTTTCTTTGATCATTTTGGCACTAAGTTTGCTTTTTGTATTTTACTTCACTGCTTATGTTTTAGAAGCACAAAGTTTAGGAGAAGAAGCAACTAAAACTCAAGAATTTATAAAAATTCATGGTGCAAGTGAAGTTGTGATGAAAATTATCATGTTATCACAAGTAATTTTGTTTTTCTTAAATTTTAAAACAAAAAAATGATATAATAAAATAAGTCTTTAAAAGGAGTCAAAGATGAAAATAGGCGATATAGGAACAACTCAACAAAATCACTACTTAAATCAAGCTCAAAAAAGCCAAGAAAAAGCTTTAGAAAACATAGCCACAATCCGTGCTATAGATGGGAGCGATGGAGCAAATTTAGCCATAGCTGATTCTTTAAGAAGTCAATATAGCACTATAGATCAAGGTATTTTAAATGCCTATGATTCCATAGGAGTTTTACAAATTGCTGATTCAACTTTAAATAGCATTTCAGCTACTGCAGATAAACTTAATGAACTTTCAGTGCGCTCAAACAATGCTGCTTTAAATGACAGACAAAAAAGTATGCTAAATTCTGAAGCAAGCAAACTTGTAACTTCAATCAATGATGCTTTTTCCAATGCGACTTTTAATGGAAAAAATGTATTTCAGAGTATGGATTTTGTTGTTGGTACTGGGGTTGAAAGTATTAATTTAAATCAACCAAGCACAGCAAATTTAAGCCTTGAAAATCAAGACGGAATTCGTGATTTTCAAGATCAAGTAGGTTCTTTACGCGCAGATATTGGTGCTGGAATTAACGCTATCCATTCTAATATCAACTCATCTTTGCAAACTAGTATTAACACTAAAGAAGCTGAAAGCAAATTACAAAATAATGACTTAGCTCAAAATATCAATGATTTTAATGCAAATTACCTAAAAGAAAATGCATTTTTATTTGCAAATGCTCATTCAAATGTAATGTTACAAACTAAACTAGCAAGCCTACTTCAATAATAAAAACTCCCAAATAAGGGAGTTTTTCAAGGAAAAATATGCAAAATAATGCTTTATTTAAGCAAGTTTTAAAACATCCTTTATATGAAAAAATCCAAAAACTTAGTAAAAAAATTCAAAATTCAAATTACCTTATAAATGAAAGTTTTGATATTTTTTGTGATAAAAGTTTAGATGATGAGATCAAGAATATCACTTTAGAATTAAAACCTTGGCGTAAAGGACCTTTTAAAATTAATGATTTATTTATAGATACAGAATGGCAAAGTTTTATCAAATTTAATATTTTAAAGCCTTATATGCAAGAAATAAAAGGCAAAATAGTAGCAGATATTGGCTGCAATAATGGTTATTATATGTTTAAAATGCTTGAATTTAATCCTTCAAAGCTCATAGGTTTTGATCCTTCTATTAAATATTATTTGCAATTTTTACTTTTAAACTCCATTGCAAAAACTCCTATACAATATGAGCTTTTAGGCGTAGCTGATGTACCAAATTATGGCATAAAATTTGATGTGATTTTTTGTCTTGGAGTGATTTATCATCGTAGTGATCCCATAGCCATGCTAAAACAACTCAAACAATCTTTAAATAAAGATGGCATAGTCTTTTTAGACACTATGTATATAGAAGATGAAAGAGAAATAGCACTTATTCCTCAAAAAACTTACTCAAAAATACCAAATATTTTTTTCATTCCGTCGATATTAGGTTTAAGAAATTGGTGTTATAGGGCTGGATTTAGTGAATTTGAAGTTATAACAACTAAACAAACCGATCTTTTAGAACAAAGAAAAACACAATGGATTGATTCTTATTCTTTAGATCAATTTTTAGATAAAAATGATTCAAATTTAACTTGCGAAGGCTATGAAGCACCAAAAAGAGTTTATGTTAAATTAAAGGTGTAAAAATGGCAAGAACAGTAAGTGCTGTTACTATAGAAGAATTAATAGACCCAGAAGAGTTAAATCGTATTAAATCAGAACTTATCACTTGTCCAGGGATAAACAATACTTTAGCAGGAAGTATTTCTCATATAGAAAAAAATTTCGCCAAAGGTATTTTAATCACAACCCATGATATGGCAGTAGATGAACTAGGATTAGTGCATAGTGGCTTTGTATTTAATGCAGCAAATTACATAGCACAAGCTGCAATTAATAAAGAATTTAGCGTCTTAATAGGCTCAAGAAGCTTTTTTTATGCTCCTTTAAAAGTGGGAGATATTTTAAATCTTGAAGCGAGTGCTTTATTTAGCGATGACTCAAGAAAAAGAGAGGTTAAAGTAGCTGGTTTTGTAAATGAGATTAAAATTTTTGACGCATCTTTTCAAGTTATTACTACAGATGATCATATATTTAAACTTAAACAAAATCAAGCTGCTGCAAATAATAATCAAAATCAGCAAGAAACAACTAAACAAGAATCAATGCAAGAAGAACTTAATGCAGTCTTAAAAGGAATCGGGGGTTAAAGGTAAATCCACCCAATTCTTTGGACATTCTTTATGATAAGTCCCGCTTGCATCATAATATTCTTTACAATCATCATAAAAGCGATTTGAAACCCCTCTTTCATTTACAAAACAACCGCTAAAAAATAATGCTAAAAATCCAAACAATAATATTTTTTTAAACATCTTATATCCTATTTTAATCTTATTTGTTTACGCCATTTATAAGGCTCTATAGGATTTTCACTTTCCCATAATCCTTTTTTATTTATCTTGGCATAATTTTGCTCATTTATATACAAATCACTATAATGCTCATATGCCCAAGCAAAACCATTTTTAACCATAACTTGATTAATATCTTTATCATTTAAATATACAATGGCTAAAATTCTACCATATTTATCCTCATCTTTTACATTCAAAACTACTTCTTTGTTTAATACAATAGCTTTTAGAAATTGCGTAGCCATCTTTCCATAAGCTTGATCACTCTCAGGTGCATCTATACCAAAAAGTCTGATTTTAAGTTTTTCATTTTCGAATTTAGCCTCAATAGTATCTCCATCTACTACACGACTTACTTTAGCATTGATATATGAACCACTATCATAGTTTAAAACATAAGCAAAAGCAACTAAAAAAAATGCGATTAAAAATTTCTTCGGATCTTTTAATAAGTTTATAAATAATTTAATTTGTTTCCTAGAAAATTTCATTTAAACCTCATCTATATAAAAATATGCCATAATTACAATAAAAAGGAGAATTTATGCAAGAAATTATACAAAATTTTAAACAAATTGCTCAAATACCTCATTGTAGTTTCAAAACCGAAGAATTGAAAAATTTTCTCATTGATTTTGCTAAAAGTCAAAATTGCCAAGTAAGCGTTGATGAAGCAGGTAATATCCACGCACACAAAGGAAATCCTAAAATTTGTTTACAAAGTCATTATGATATGGTTTGCATGGGAGAAGCTCCAAATATACAAATATATGAAGAAAACGGATATTTAAAGGCTAAAAATTCAAGCTTAGGTGCAGATAATGGCATAGGAGTATCGCTAATGATGCAAGCTTTAAAAGATTTTGAAAATATAGAATGTCTTTTTACTAATGATGAAGAAGTTGGACTTTGTGGAGCAAACAATCTCACCCATACTTTGATCTCAAGCAAGCTTTTAAATTTAGACCACGAAAGCGATGATGAAGTTGTTATAGGTTGTGCTGGTGGGGTAGATATTTTTGCTAGTTTAAACTTAGAAATAGATGAAAAAGAAGAAGATTGTTATGAGATAGAAGCAATTGATTTTAAAGGTGGGCACTCGGGAATTGATATTGTTAAAAATATTAAATCTTCTATTAAAGAAGTGAGCTATTTTATCACTCAAAATCAAGGAGAACTTTGCGAATTTAAAGCAGGTGAAAGAATAAATTCTATACCAAAACATGCTAAAGTTATAGCATTTTTTAAAAATCCTCCAAAAGAAAATGATTATTTTAAAGTAAATTATATAGGTAAAATCGAAAGAACATATTATAAAAATTCTCAAGTTATTTTAAATCTCATTAATGCTTTTGCACAAGGAGTTAGAACTTTTAATCATCAATTAAATTTAGTTCAAACAAGTATCAATCTTTCACTAGCTTATGAAAAAGATAACAAATTTCATTTTGAGCTTTTTGCAAGATCTAATGATTTACAAGAACTTAAAAACATAGAATTTGAAACCTTAACTTATTTTAAGATGCAAAACTGCGAAGTTTCAAGTGCAAATTTTTATCCACCGTGGGCTAATAAAGATACTAAATTTGGAGAAGAAATTCTAAGTTATTTTAAAAAAGAAAACCCAAACGCCAAGCTTTACACTATACATGCTGGTTTAGAATGTGGCATTATAAGTGAAAAACAACCTTTAGAATGTTGCTCAATAGGACCAAATATCCATAACCCTCACTCAACAGATGAAAAATGTGAAATAGCTTCTATTGAAAAAATCAGTAAAATTCTTTATGCAATCTTAAAATATTATCAATAAATATAAAATAACCAATATTTTGATAAATAAATTCAAAATATTGGTAAATATTTATTTAAATAATAAAAAATTTTATTTACTATTAATAAAACTTGGATTATACTCTCACATATTTCAAAAAATAAGGAGAGAGTATGGAAATACTAACTAGCCTTAGCGAAGGTGTTCAATTTAGTATTCAACTAATTGTTGTTCTTATTTGTCTTTTTTATGGGGCAAAAAAAGGCGGTATCGCTCTAGGCTTATTAGGCGGTATAGGTTTATTAGTTTTAAGTTTTGGTTTTGCTGTAGCACCTGGAAAACCTTCTATTGATGTTATGCTTACCATTTTAGCTGTTGTTGTTGCTAGTGCAACTTTGCAAGCTAGTGGTGGTTTGGATGTAATGTTGCAAATTGCAGAAAAAGTTCTAAGAAAAAATCCTAAATTCTTAACTATTTTAGCGCCATTTGTAACTTGCATTCTTACCATGCTTTGTGGAACTGGGCATGTTGTCTATACTATGATGCCTATTATTTATGATATTGCTATTAAAAATGATATTCGCCCAGAAAGACCAATGGCTGCTTCTAGTATTTCTTCACAACTTGGTATTATCGCAAGTCCTGTTTCAGTTGCAGTTGTAAGCTTAACAGCCCTACTTTTAAATCCAGAAATTAATAAACATCCTTTAGCAGGATTTGATGGCTATGTAGATTTACTTGCTATTACTATACCTTCTACCTTAGTAGGTGTTTTGGCTATAGGAATTTTTTCTTGGTTTAGGGGAAAAGATCTTGATAAAGATGAGGATTTTCAAGCTAAGATTAAAAATCCAGAACAAAGAGAATATATCTATGGCGATAGTAAAACTCTTCTTGGACAAAAACTTCCAACTATCCAATGGGTAGCTATGTGGATTTTCCTAGGTGCTATTGCTATAGTAGCTATACTTGGAGCTTTTCCAGAACTTAGACCGCAATTTACCTCAAAAGGCGTTACCAAACCTATGAATATGGTAGCAACTATTCAAATGTTTATGCTTTTAGCAGGTGCAGCGCTAATCATTTTTACCAAACTTGATGCAAGCAAAATTGCAAAAAATGAAATTTTTAAATCCGGTATGATAGCCTTAGTAGCTGTTTTTGGAATTTCTTGGATGGCAGATACAATGTTTGCAGTGCATACTCCTATGATGAAAGAATCTTTAGGTAATATCGTTATAGAACATCCTTGGACTTATGCTATTATGCTTTTACTTATTTCTAAATTTGTTAATTCTCAAGCAGCAGCAATTGCAGCTTTTGTGCCACTTGCACTAGGAATTGGTGTTGAACCAGGTATTATCATTGCTTTTGCAGCAACTTGCTATGGATACTACATTTTACCAACTTATCCAAGCGATCTTGCAACTATACAATTTGATAGATCAGGTACTACAAAAATAGGTAAATTTGTTATCAATCATAGCTTTATCTTACCAGGATTAATTGGTGTGATTGTTTCTTGTATAGTAGGTTATTTTTTAGCTTTAGGTGCAGGATATTTATAAAAATTAAAAGGGCTTTAAAAAAGCCCTTTTTTCTTATTTAAATGCTTTTTCTAAATCAATAGGCATAGCTTGATAACCAGTACTTGCTCCGCTAAAGCGAATTTGTACTGAAGGTTCTTTAGCTCCCCATTTAAATTCATCTATTTCAGGTTTTGGCTCACCTACAGCAGCACCCTTGCTTAAGTCAAATGACATTCCAGCAGTAGCACTATAAACCATGATGGAATTTTTATCTTTATGGTATTCTGCCAAAGAAGTGACAGGTGAAAACCATTCATTGCCTCTTTGCTTTCCATACTCCCAAATTTGTTCTACGGTTTTATTTTTTTGATCTATTTTATACACAACTGCTCTTGAGTATTTCATTGAAGCAAAAGCAGGTTGCTCTATACCTCTTGCATCGCCATTATCAAAAGCTGTGATATAAATATATCTTTTGTCAGATTTTTCATCTATTCTAAAAGCAGTATGCTGTGTCCATGTAAAATCAAAACCACCTTCTTCGTTTTCATATCCTGGACATTTACTATACTCATCTTCACAAACTATCTTTTTGCCATTTTTATCAACAGGTTGCAAAAGTGTTTTTTTATATTTTTCTCCCCATCCTTTGTGTGCTCCTAATATCCATTTTACTTTTTTATCGCGTCCTATTTTTATAATAGCACTTTGATGACGACTTGAAATAATAATACTATCATCACTTGGATCATAATCTACGCTATTTACATGAGCCCAGTTACGCCCTACTCCAGTACCTGCTATATCGCCAAAAGAATCACTTGCATCCATTTTAGCTAAATCCTCATCACTTAAAGTAACCCCTGCTTTACTCGCATCAATATTTAAACAAACAGCACCTTGATCTAATGCTTTGATTACATTTGCTCTATATGGATCTAAAATTTCAAACAATCTCCACTCATCTACTACATTACCATTTTTATCAACTTCTACTATCACATCGCGTACTGAACGCACATTTTTACCATCAGGACGCTTAACATTGGCAGAAGCCACCCTTAAAAGATAATTTCCATTTTGCATATTATCCATAGAATGAGAAAAATCTATATAAGAAGAAGGTAAAAGACGATTAAAAATTTCTCTACCCATTAAATCATATTTAACATATCTTTGTCCAAAACCCCAAGTTAAAGCTCCATCAGTATTTTGCCTAAATCCCATCATAATACCACGGTTGTAAATATTATTCCAATCCATCAATTTATCATTGTCAAAATACCAACGAATTTCACCTTTTGTATCAATGATAAATGCATTTGAATTTTCATCCCATTCCATTGCACCACCTGCTGGGTTATTCCAAACAGATTGAGAACCTTTTCCACTTTGTTTCCCTGGAGCATTATTAACCAAATACAACCTATCTTCAAAACCTTTATCTACTTTAATCACTTCTACTTTTTCAAAAGGTACACCTCTTTGCATAATACTTCCACTTGGCTCTATATTTACTCCACCAGTTGCTATTTTATATACCTCATCTACTACTTTTTCACTCTTTCCAAAAGCAGTTTTAGTATAACTTACTTTTACTGTATTAAAATATGATGGATAAAGTCCAAAAACAGGAATTCCTCCATAAGTTTTAATTTTATTAGGGCTAACCTTATAAGATATAGTCTGTCCATTTGGCTTTGGAACTATAGTTACGCTCACATCGCTTAGTTTGTATCCACCATCCATAATTATAGCACTAAGCGGAGATAAACCATAAGGATTCATCTTTACTGCGCCAATTTTGCCTTGAATTTCCCAATCAATTTTAGCACCACTAGGTCCACCCATAGCCAAAGAAACACTAGGCGCTACCATAACAACACTACCAGCAAGCAAAATACTACTTACAATTTTACTAATCTTCATTTTTTCTCCTTTTTTATATTATTAAGCTATTTGCACACTTGGCTCACCTAAAATTTTTAGCAAAACTACTAATATTAAAACAATCAAAGCATAAAATTTAGCCTTAGAATGTGAAAATGTATAAGAAACAAACATGCTTCCTAAAATCACCAAACAAACAACAAAAGCCAACAAACAACAAATCGCCATATTCATAAATTCCATACTAGGAATCAAATACCAACCATTACTATACAACCCATCTTCAAAATTTGGAGGATTTCCAACAAAAAATTTCTGAAAAGCATTTAAACTACCATAAACATCTTCAGGTACTATAGGTGTATCCATACCACACTCACCTGTTGGTAAAAACCATCCTGGTGCCCATTCATGCAATGGTAAATTAAAAGGATATATAGGAATTTCTCTACACCCATCAACACCAGCAAAAGGATTTTCTGAATGTACTACCTCGTGGATATGATTAAGAGTAACACAATACTCTATACCAAGCCATATACCCCAAAATACAAAAGTATAAGCAAAAATTTTTAGATAATCATTTTTAGGATCTATCAAGGCTAAAATACCACCAAAAGCCATAGTTAACATAGCAAATCTTATATAAACACACTGCTCACAAGGCTCCATATAAAGGTATTCTTGAAACAAAAAGTGTGCTATAAAAGTTAAGCCTACCATAGCTATAACCATTATCAACCAAGGAACTCTTGTATTTTGCCAAGTAGTGATTTTACTAATAGGACAAGAACTCATAAAATACCTCAAATCACATCTTGCTTAATTCTTCTGTTATTTCTATTAAAGCTTGTGGAGATGTGATAGCTTGTGGTATGATTTGGTATTTACCATTTACTACAAATGCAGGCGTACCATAGTTTTTAGAGATATCATTAGCATATTCATAAGATTTTAAAATTTCACTAGCTTCAGGAGTTTTTAAAAAGTTATCTAAATCTTCTTTACTTGCTGAAATTGCTTTTAATCCTACTTCATAAAACGCTTCAGGATTGGCTCCATTTCCCCATCTTTGTTTTTTCTTAAAATAAGCATTAAAATATGCTTCAGAAGCTTTATGAGTTAAACTATTTTTATCGCTTTGACTTACTTTATTTTGCTCATCTTTAAAAGCAGCAAAAGCAAAAATTTCATTAGCTTGCTTACCATAATCACCCATAGAGCTAACAGGATAAAATTTATAAGTTAATTGTGGTAATTTTTCTTTGACTTTTGACATGGTATTAAACTTATGATGATCGTAACAATGTGTGCAACGATAAGAAAATACTTCTATTAAAGAATTTTGAGCATTTGGGATAGGTGTTTTTAAAACCACATACTCTTTACCCTCACTAAGTGCATTTGCACTCACACCAAGAACAAAAGCAGCTGCCGCCATTGCTTTTGACAAATTATTTAAGTTGAATTTCATTTTATTTCTCCTATTTGTATTTTATATATAATAAATATTTGCAATTTATTATAAACATGCTAAAGTTATATTAATATAACTTAAATATTAATTAAACAATAAGAAAAAATTTCAAAATGAAAATATAATTATTAAAAAAAATAAAAAATAATAATACTTTATCACAAAAATTACAAAAAGTAATGCTTAAAAAAGCATTACTTGGTAGAAAGTTCTTTAACTATACGGATTAGTTCCTCTAAAGAAGTGATATACTCAGGATTGATTTGATATTTGCCATTTACTACAAAAGCAGGCGTACCATAATTTCTTGAAATTTCATTAGCTACATCATAAGCAACTAAAAGCTCTTTGGCTTCTTTAGTTTGTAAAAATTTTTGCAATTCTTCTTTACTAGCACCAATAGCATTTAAACCTATTTTATAAAATAAATCAAGATTATTTAAATTTATTTTTTTTTCAAAATGACTTACAAAATACACATCAGCAAGCTTATAAGTAAGACTTTTTTCACTAGTAACATCTAAACCTAAAGCTTTTTCTTTAAAAGAAGCTAAAGCAAACATCTCATTTAAAGCACCACCGTACTCGAGCATAGAACTTACCGAGAAAAGATCATATTTTAAATTTGGTAAAGCTTGTTTAACTTTTGCTAGAGTGTGAAATTGATGATGATTATAGCAATGAATACAACGATAAGAAAATACCTCTATTAGAGAATTTTGTGCATTTGGAATAGGTGTTTTTAAAGTAATATACTCTTTACCCTCACTAAGTGCATTTGCACTCACACTAAAAACAAAAGCCATAATAGCTAGCAATTTAAACATTTTTTGCAAAACTTGCATGATTTTCCTTTTTTCAATGATATAAAATACAATTTTAACATAAGATATAAAATCAAGAATATTTTATGCTTTTCTTATGACATTTTAAGTAGAATTTCAACAAATTTATCAATAAAAAAAGTTGATTGTAAGCGATATTTTCCGATCAATATATAATAAAATAAAAGGTCTAAAATGCAAATACGAATTTATTATGAAGATACCGATGCAGGTGGAGTGGTATACCATAGCAACTACTTAAAATTTTGCGAAAGAGTAAGAAGTGAGATATTTTTTCAAAAAAATGCAAAAATTTTTGATAAAAATACAGGACATTTTCTACTTACAAAAGCAAATTGTAACTTTTTAAAACCCGCTAAACTTGGAGATCTTATAGAAGTAAAAACATTTATCACAAAGCTTAAAAAAGCCTCAGTTTGTATAAAACAAGAGATTTATAAAGAAAATACCAAGCTTTTTGAAGCTGAATTTACCCTAGCTTTTTTAAAAAATGAAAAAGTAGCCCCTATAGATGAGACTATAACTAAGGTTTTTACTGATCTTGCAAAGGAGTAAAACCTAAGCCTTGCGAGCGAATGATTTTAACCTTATAGTCAAATTGATTATCATTTAAACCCTCATCAAAAATTCTTTGAGAATCTTTATCTAAAAACTGCGTATAAAAATAATCAAGGCCCACGCTAGTTGCATAAGCTATCCAGTTGTAATTAATATTTTGCGAAAAAAGCTCATTAAGATAGCTTAGAGTTTGATCCTCATTAGAAATGGAATTTGCTAGCAAAAGTTTTTTTCTATCATTAATTTGCGTTAAACTTAGCAAAATAGGATTATAATTAATCTGAGTTGATAATAATACAAAAGGCTCTATATCATAAGTTCTTATTTGTGAGCTTATGAGTGCTGTTTTAATCAAAGAAGTATTTAAAATAATACTAGAATCTTGAAAACTTCTATTTTGATTTAAAATGCTTCTAAAATCAAATTTAGAACTATTAATAGTATAAATTTTCTCACTACCATTCCCTACGTTTAAAACGTTTTCATCTAAGCGATTTGCCAAAGGTGTTCCATCTGAAAAAATAATATTTTTACCATTGGAGTATTCCAAAAGTTTTTGGATTTGTTTTTGATAGTCTATACTTCCAAAATACACATTTTCATTTTGCGTATCAAAATTTCTTTTATGTGCAGTAGGAATAAAAACTTTTACATTAGAATCAAGGCTTTCTTTTAATAAATTTTTCACACCTTTATCTGTAAAACCTGCGATAATATAATTAAATTTCTCATCTTGAGCTTGTTTAAAAGCTTTAGTTATCTTGCTCTCATCTTCTGTACCTATTAAAAACACCTTTACTTTTATTTGTGCTCTTTGTCTTAATAAATACGCTATGCTTGAATTTATAATAGTATTAGAATAACTTTTAATCGTTTGCTCAGGTATAATAATAGCTAGTTTTATGCTAGCATTTTTTTGAATTCTTTTTTCAAAATCTATAATAGAATTTAAAAGTTTGGTATAGATATTGACTAAAAGCTCATTTGCATTATCATTATTAAATCTTGATAAAAAATTAAAATAAAGTCCTGTTTCTAACAAAGTAAATAAACAATCATTATCACAATTTTGAAATTCTAAATTAGGATAAAAAGACTCACTAGGTTCTATAGGCGATGGTTTTTGCTCTTTCGCAAAGACATTTAAAGTTAAAACAAAACTCATCATCAAACAAACTAAACTTTTTCTCATAAATAACCTTTTATTTTTTTAATATCTTCTATAAATTCAGCATAAAAGCTAGGATTTTTACTCAAAAAATTCAAATCATAACTTGGCAAAAGTAAGGCATTATTATAATACATACATTGTCCTTTATATTTTTGAAAATTCTCAAAACCCAAACTTGCAAAAGCTTCTTGACCAAGACATAAAATAATCTTTGCTTTTATAAAATCAAGCTCATTATAAAAATACGGCAAGCATAATTTTAATGCTTGATCGTCTATTTTAAAATTACTAAAACATTTAAACATATAAGAAAAATATATCTCATCATCTTTTAAATTTAAAAGCTCCTTGCATAATCTTAAAAACTCTTGCTTATTTTTAGAAGCAAAAAACTTTCCACTCTCATTTTCTTCTTTATCAACAAAAGCTTGGTAAATCAAAATTTTAGCATTTTTGGCTTCTTTTTCCATTAAACTATGCTTTCTTAGTCTAGAAAAATGACAAAGATTGCAGGTTTTTACCCTTTCGTTTAATTCTTTAAAACTTAAATTAAAATGCCTAATTTGTTTTTGCTCGTTAAAATATTCATAACCAAAAGCTTTTAAATAATACAAATTACGCTTATTCATTACATCAATGCTTCTAAATTTTCACCCTCTAAACGATAAGTTCTCCACTCATTCATATGCTTTGCATTTAATTTAGTATAAAACTCAATCCCTAAATCATTATCATTCAAACATACCCATTCTAATCTTTTAAGATTTTTTTCTTTACAAATTTGTGCTAAATATTTAAAAACAGCTTTTGCATAGCCTTTTTTTCTATGTTTTGCCTGTATATAAATATCTTCTAGATATAACCCACCTAAACCCCAAAAAGACGAAAAAGTAAAATAATACATTGCATAACCTATGATTTTACCATCAACTTTTAGACTTAAAGCCTTGGCATATTTATTTTCAAAAAAAGATTCTTCAAGTTCTTTAGTTGTGCATTTTACATCTTCAAGCATATTTTCATGGATAGCAAGCTCTTTAATTAATTCTAAAATTTTTTCTAAATCTTCTTTTTTACTCTCACAAATTTCAAAACTCATGATTTTTCCTTAAAATACATAAAAATAAAACAAAAATTTAGCAAAAACTTTTAAAATAACTCTTAATTAAAAGCAGATTTAAGTAAGATTTTGATAAAATACACGCTTATTATTTTGTTTTTTATTTTAAGTTAAGGAAAGAATATGAAAAGAACATATCAACCACACAAAACTCCTAAAAAAAGAACTCATGGCTTCCGCGTGCGTATGAAAAGCAAAAATGGTCGTAAGGTGATCAATGCTAGACGCGCTAAAGGTAGAAAAAGATTAGCGGTATAAAAGATTTTCTAAGTATTAACGACTTAGGAGAGTTTGCAACAATTTATAAAGAAGGTAAAAAGTGGCACTGTGAAGGTGTAATCATCTTTTATACTTTAAGTAAAGAAAAAAAATTTGCTGTTGTTGCTAGTAAAAAAGTTGGAAAAGCTGTCGTTAGAAATAGAGCCAAAAGGCTCTTAAGATCAGCTTTTTTTCAGGTTAAAAATCAAGTCGAAAACGGGAAATACATACTTGTAGCTAAGACAAGTATTACTGAAATTCCTTTTTTAAAATTAGAAAAAAACTTGAAATGGGGTTTGAAAAAAATAGGATGTATAAAATAGCTTGTTTAAAACTTATTAGATTTTACCAGCTCTTTATCAGCCCTTTTAAGCCACAATGCTGCAGGTATTATCCAAGTTGTTCTGAATATGCCTTATGGCAATTTAAAAAAAATAATATTTTTAAAGCATTTGGTGCAGTTTTTTTAAGAATTTTAAAATGCAATCCGTTTTTTAAAGGTGGTATTGATTATCCTAAAATACGCAAGAATACTCTAAACTCAGGTGTATGTTTTAAACCTAGTTTTAATGCTTTAAAACAACTCAATTATTTTTATATCCCTTGCAATGATAATCAATTTTTTTTAATTAAGATTATATTTCCAAAGGACAATCCGTGTCAGAAAATTTATCCCAGCAAAAACGCATATTAATTGCCGTTGTATTATCATTTTTATTTTTTGTAGTTTATGATTATTTTTTTATTCCAAAAGCACCACAAAATGAGCAAAATATCACTCATATAGAACAAAACAATTCAGCTCCACAAACTACAACCGCAAATACAAATACACAAGCTCCAAAGACAGAACTTAGTGTTAATCAAAAAGAAGAAATAGCAGTTGTTAAAAGTGAGCATTTTGAAGCACATATTGACTCTTTAGGTAGAATAGCTAAATTTTATCTAAGCGATGAAAAATATAAAGATGAAAATGGTAAAAGCATTAATCTAGTAGATACTTCTTTATCACCTTTGCCACTAGAAATAAGATTTAGTGATGCAAAGATAAATCAAGAGGCATTCAATACAGTATATACAGCTAGTCAAAAAACTATCAATGTAAATGATGAAAATACAACATTAATTCTTACTCAAAATTTAAATGATCTAATAATAACTAAAAAAATCACTTTTCACAAATATGGAAATTATGATTTAGAAGTAAATCTAAGCAAAGATACAGCTTATTTTATCACTCCAGGTTATCGTCCAAATATAGCAGTTGATAGTTATACAGTACATGGAGTTTTAATCTTAGATAAAGATGATAAAATAACAATGTTAGAAGATGGTGATATAGAAAACGATGAAAGTTTTTCTAATGTAACCCTTATGGCAGCTTCAGATCGCTATTATAGTACTTTCTTTTATAATTTTGAAAAACCTTTAAATGCAGTAGTTACTAAAGATAATCACGAAAATTCTATCGTTTTTGCAAGTGCAACTAATAATTTTAAAGCAACCGGATATATAGGTTCAAAAGAGCATGAAATTTTAAGAAGCATTCATGCGGATTTAGATGATGTGGTAGAATATGGTTGGTTTACTTTTATAGCTAAACCTATGTTTGAATTTTTAAATTTCTTACATGGTTATTTGGGTAATTGGGGTTGGGCTATCGTAGTGATGACTTTAATTGTGCGTATTATTCTTTTCCCACTTACTTACAAATCAATGATTTCTATGAATAAACTCAAAGATTTAGCACCAAAAATGAAAGAAATTAGAGAACGCTACAAAGGTGATCCACAAAAAATGAATTTACATATGATGGAACTTTATAAAAAACATGGTGCAAACCCAATGAGCGGATGTTTACCTATACTCATTCAAATTCCAATTTTCTTTGCAATTTATAGAGTTTTACTAAATGCCATAGAACTTAAAGCTGCACCTTGGGCTTTTTGGATTACAGATTTATCTGTGATGGATCCATGGTTTATTTTACCTATATTTATGGGTCTAACTATGTTTATCCAACAACTTATTACACCAATGGCTATACAAGATCCTATGCAAGAAAAGATTATGAAATTCTTACCATTAATTTTCACTTTCTTTTTCTTAACATTCCCAGCAGGTTTAACTTTATATTGGTGTGTAAATAATATATGCTCACTTATCCAACAAGTAATTGTTAATAAGCTTTTCAAAAACCACAAAAAAGAGGAAATAGCTAAACATGAACATAGAAGCTAAAGACTTACAAACTGCACTCATAGAAGCCTCAAAACAACTTGAGTGCTCTGTGATTGACTTAGAATACGAAGTTATTCAACATGCTAAAGCAGGATTTTTTGGCCTTTTTAAAAAAAATGCGATAATCTGTATTAAAGGACATAAAAAAACTCAAAAAGTCCATAATGAAAAACCTAAAAAAAATCAAAATGAGAAATTTAACAAATATTCTCAAAAAAATTTTGAAAAAAATGAATATAAAAAAGAATATAAAGAAAATTTTCAAAAACCAATTGAAAATATTGCTCAACCTAAAGAACATTACAAAGTAAAAAATGATGCTATTTTTGATTCTTTTCATAAGGAGTCTTCAGAAGAAAAAAACATTGTTTCTTATATTGATGAGATAAAAATTTCACTAGAAAATTTACTAGCAACTTTTGATTTTGATATTAAAGTTGTGCAAGTTAGTGTTTGGGATGAAACCTGTGTTTTAATTAAACTTGATGGAGAAGATGCAGCCTTGCTTATAGGCAAAGAAGCTCACAGATATAAAGCTTTTTCATATTTACTTTATAATTGGCTTAATGCTAAATATAAAATTCAACCAAGACTAGAAATAGCACAATTTTTGGAAAACCAAACCCAAGCTATTGATAGTTATTTAAAAATTCTCATAGAAAAAGTAGAGAACACTGGAAGAGTTCAAACAAAACCACTAGATGGAATTTGGCTAAAACTTGCTTTAGAAAAATTAAGAGAACGCTTTCCTGATAAGTATGTAGCTATCAAACAAAATGACGATCAAAGATATATCGTTGTGAATGATTTTTTGAAGAAAAATGAATGAATGACACGATAGCTGCTATTGCTACAGCTCACGGAGTGGGCTCTATAAGCATCATTAGAGTAAGTGGAAAAAAAGCTTTAGAACTTGCATTAAAAATTACCCACAAAAAAGAACTCACACCACGCTATGCACGCTTGTGCAAACTTTATAAAAACAATAATGACTTTTTAGACGAGGCTTTAGTAATTTATTTTAAAGCACCCTACTCTTTTACAGGAGAAGATATTGTAGAATTTCAACTTCATGGCGGTTTTTCTTTGAGTGAAATTTTACTCGATGAGCTTGTTTTAGCAGGCGCGCGCCTTGCTAATCCTGGAGAATTTAGCAAAAGAGCTTGCTTAAATGGCAAAATGGATCTTTTAAAAGCTTTAAGCATACAAGATGCTATCATGTCAAAATCAACAAGTGCTGCAAATATCATAGCAAAAAATATTAAAGGTGATTTAAGTAAATTTTTAAACGCCATTCGAATAGACCTTGTTCAAACTCTTGCTTTTGTAGAAACTAGCATTGACTATGCAGATGATGATTTACCGCAAGATCTACTTGATCAAATCATTGCTATGTGTGAAAAAAATTCAAAACTTTTAAGCGATATAGTAGATATTTCCTTAAGTAAAAAAGGTCTTATAAATGGCTTTAAAGTTGCTATTATCGGCAAGCCAAATGCCGGAAAAAGTTCATTGTTAAATTCGCTTTTAGCATTTGATAGAGCTATTGTATCTAATATTGCAGGCACCACAAGAGATCGTATCGAGGAAAGTTTAAAAATAGGCTCACATTTAATTAAAATCATCGACACAGCAGGCATAAGAAACGCAGATGATGAGATAGAAAAAATCGGAGTCAACTTAAGTTATGAAAGCATTAAAGAAGCAGATATTATTATAGCTGTTTTTGACGGATCTAAAGAATTTGAAGAAGAAGATAAACATATTTTACAAGCTTTAAAAGATTGTGATAAAAAAATCATTTATGTTTTAAATAAAAGCGATTTGGCTACCAAATTTAAACATGAAATTAGCACTTCTTGTATACGCATTTGCGCCCAAGAAAACGCCCAAGCCATTAAAGAAAGTTTAAATGAATACTTAAATACTTTAGATGGCGATGGAATGCTAATTAGCAATACTTTAATACTCAATGCTTGTAAAAATGCTAGTGAAGCTATTTTGCGTGCAAGGGATTTATTAAAGGAAAGTTCTTTAGAACTTTTTGCTTTTGAATTAAATTTAGCCATAGGAGAAATAGCTCAATTTACCAAAAATTTTGAAAGAGATGAAATTTTAGATGCAATGTTTAGTAATTTTTGTTTAGGAAAATAAAAAGGAGATAATTATGGATAAAGAAGTTATAAAACAACACAAAATTAGCGATGAGGAATATCAAGAAATTTTAAATATACTAGGTAGAGAACCTAATTTATTAGAACTTGGAGTGATTTCTGCAATGTGGAGTGAACATTGCTCATATAAATCAAGTAAAAAATACCTTAATGGCTTTCCAACTAAAGCTCCTTGGGTAATCCAAGGTCCTGGTGAAAATGCTGGAGTAATAGATATAGGCAAAGGAATGGCTGCTGTATTTAAAGTAGAAAGTCATAATCACCCAAGTTTTATAGAGCCATTTGCAGGTGCAGCTACTGGTGTGGGTGGAATTTTACGCGATGTTTTTACCATGGGTGCTAGAGTTGTTGCAGGTATGAATTCTTTAAAATTTGGTAATATCCATGATGAAAAAATAGGCAAACATCAAAAATATTTAGTTAAGGGTGTAGTAAGTGGAATTTCACACTATGGTAATTGTATGGGTGTTCCTACTATAGGTGGAGAATGTGCTTTTGATGAGTGCTTTAATGGAAATATCTTAGTTAATGCTTTTGCACTTGGAACTTGCAAAATCGAAGATATTTTTTATGCAAAGGCTGAAGGTATAGGAAATCCTGTAATTTATGTAGGCTCAAAAACTGGTCGTGATGGACTTGGTGGAGCTGTAATGGCAAGCGATAGTTTTAATGAATCTAGCAAAAGCTTAAGACCAACTGTTCAAATTGGTGATCCATTTGCTGAAAAATTATTGATGGAAGCTTGTTTGGAACTTTTCAAAACTGATTATATAGTTGGAATTCAAGATATGGGTGCAGCAGGACTTACTTCAAGCTCTTTTGAAATGGCAGGACGCAGTGGTAGCGGGATGAAACTTTACCTTGATAAAACTCCTATGAGAGAAGAAGGTATGACTCCTTATGAGTTAATGCTAAGTGAATCTCAAGAAAGAATGCTAATTTGTGCTAAAAAAGGCTATGAAGAAAAAGTTATTGAGATTTTTAATAAGTGGGGGCTTGATGCAGCCATTATAGGCGAAGTTACAGATACTGGCAAAATGGAATTATTTTGGCATGATGAATTAGTTGGTCTAATCCCTATTGAACCACTAAGCGAAAAAGCACCTATACTTGATAGACCTGTGGCTAAGCCAAAATACTTAGATGAAATAAAAAACTATCAATTTAAACTTAGCATTCCCACTCAAGAAGCCTTTGAAAAACTTCTTGCAAATGAAAATATCAGCAATAAAGCTTATATTTATGAGCAGTTTGACTCAAGCGTACAAACTAACACTTTAAAAAGCGATGGGGCTTTAGGTGCAAATAGTATTAGAATTAAAGAAAATAATTGCTTGCTTTCTATGGCCATTGAGTGCAACTCAAGATTAAACTATGTAAATCCAAAAATCGGTGCAGCAGCAGCCGTTGCAAGTGCGGGAAGAAAAATAGCATGCTCGGGAGCTAGACCTTTGGCAATTAGTGATTGTTTAAACTATGGCAACCCACAAAACCCTGAAGTAATGTGGCAATTTGCTCAAGGCTGCGAAGGTATTAAACTAGCTTGTAAAGAACTCAATACCCCTGTGGTAAGCGGAAATGTTTCTTTATATAATGAAACCGATGGAGTAAGTATTTTTCCAAGTCCAACCATAGCTTGCGTTGGTATTCACGAAAAAGCAGAAAATGTTTTAAAATCATACTTTAGTAAAGAAACGCAAGCTATTTATTTAATAGGAGAAAGCAAAGGTAGTTTTGGTGGATCTTTGATTGCTAAAGTACTAGATCAAAAAGTCGCAGGAGAGCTTGAAGATATAGATTTTAAAGCAGAATTAAAACTATGGGATTTCTTACTAAAAGCAAACGAAGCAAAGTTACTTGATTGTGCTAATAGCATAGGCATAGGTGGTCTTGCTATGACTTTAGCCAAAATGAGCGCAAAGGCGAATTTGGGTGTAAATGTAAAAACAAATTTTAAAAACAGAAGTTTTATTTTTGAAGAAAGTCCAACTAGAGTTGTAATTGGTGTTAAAAATGAAGAAAATTTTATTGAATTTGCAAACAAAATGAAAATTAATTTTGCAAAACTTGGAATTTTAAATGAAAAAGATTTCGTTTTAGATGATATTAAGATATCTTTAGTAAAACTACAAAAAATTTATTTTGATAAATTTAAAGAATATTTAGGATAGAAATGCTTTTTGTTTTATTAGTATTAGCAATTCTTGCATTTTATTGGTATTATAAAACTTGGGGTAAAGATGATCTTTTAGGCTCTTTCAAAAAAGGAGCTAAAAGCTTCTCTCAAGGCTTTAAACAAGGCTATCATGAAGAAAGGATTGATGGCTTTAAAAGGAGATTAAACTATTATGTTATAGCGCTTTTAGCAAAAATAGCAAAAAGTGATGGTAGAGTTAGCGAGAACGAAGCAAACATGATCTCACAAATTCTTGATTATAATGCTAAAGATAAAAAAGAAAGAGATTTTTTAAAACAATGTTTTAATGAACATAAAAACACTTTAAATGATACTTTTGATATAGCCAAAGAGTTTATCAAAGAAGTGCCTTTACCACAACAAGAAAGAATTAATATTTTAAATGTCTTAGTAGCAATGGCTTTGATTGATGGAGAACTTAACAATACCAAAAAAGATGTCTTAAGAGCTATCATTAGAGCTTTTGAACTTGATGTAAATATACTTGAAAAACTTTTAAACTCTATGCAAACACAAAATACAGGTATGAATTTACAAAAGGCTTGTGAAATTTTAGGCTTAAATGAAAATGCAAACTTACAAGAGCTTAAAAAACGCTATAGAGAACTTGCCAAAAAATACCACCCTGATATTTTAAACGCAAACAATAGTGATGAAGAAAAAATCAAAGAAGGTGTTAAAAAATTTCAAGAAATTAATGAATCATATGAATTTTTAAAACAATATATAGAAAGGAAAAATTAATGAAAGCACTAATTAGTGTGAGTGATAAAGAAGGTGTTGTAGAATTTGCTAGCGAACTTACTAAATTAGGTTATGAGCTTTTATCCACCGGAGGTACTTATAAGCTTTTAAAAGAAAATAATTTACAAGTACAAGAAGTTAGTGAATTTACTCAAAGCCCTGAAATGTTTGAAGGGCGTGTTAAAACATTACACCCAAAAATTCATGGTGGAATTTTATACAAAAGAGAAAATGAAGATCATCAAAAACAAGCCAAAGATTACAACATCGAAAGTATAGACTTGCTTTGTGTGAATTTATATCCTTTCAAAAAAACTACAATTTTAACCCAAGATTTTGATGAGATTGTAGAAAATATCGACATTGGTGGTCCTGCTATGATACGCAGTGGTGCAAAAAACTTTAAAAATGTCATTGTCGTTTGTGATATTTTAGACTATGATAAAATCATACAAGCTTTAAAAGATAATACCTTAGATCTTGATTTTAGAAGAGCATTGATGATCAAAGCTTATGAGCATACAGCAAATTATGATGCTTACATAGCAAATTATATGAATGAGCGTTTTAATGGTGGCTTTGGTGCAAGTAAATTTATCGTAGGTCAAAAAGTGTTTGACACAAGATATGGAGAAAACCCTCATCAAAAAGGTGCTTTATATGAATTTGATGACTTTTTCACACACAATTTTACAACCTTAAAAGGTGAAGCAAGTTTTAACAATCTAACCGATATTAACGCGGCTTTAAATTTAGCAAGTGCTTTTGATAAAGCTCCGGCAGTAGCCATAGTCAAACATGCAAATGCTTGCGGATTTGCCATAAAAGAAAACTTACTCCAAAGCTATATCCATGCTCTTAAATGCGATACCTTGAGTGCTTATGGAGGAGTTGTTGCTATCAATGGAACCTTAGATAAAGAATTAGCGCAAAAAATCAATGAAATTTATATAGAAGTAATCATTGCAGCAAATGTAGACGATGATGCTTTGGAAGTTTTTAAAGATAAAAAGCGTATTAAAATCTTTACACAAAAAGCGCCATTTTTAACTAGAGCTTATGATAAATATGATTTTAAACACATAGATGGTGGTTTTGTATATCAAGATAGTGATGAAGTTAAAGAAGATGAATTAAAAAATGCAATTTTAAAAAGCGAAAGAAAAGCTAATGAACAAGAATTAAAAGATCTTGAAATAGCTATGAAAATTGCTGCATTTACTAAATCAAACAATGTAGTTTATGTAAAAAATGGAGCTATGGTAGCCATTGGTATGGGTATGACAAGTCGTATCGATGCAGCTAAAGCAGCTATTAATAAAGCCAAGGAAATGGGGCTTGATCTAAATGGTTGTGTTTTAGCAAGCGAAGCTTTCTTTCCATTTAGGGATAGTATAGATGAGGCTAGCAAAATAGGAGTAAAAGCCATCATTGAACCAGGTGGAAGTATAAGAGATGAGGATATTATTCAAGCTGCTAATGAGTATGGTATTGCATTATACTTTAGCGGCATAAGACACTTTTTACACTAATAAAAGGAGTTTTAAATGTTTAAAAGCATAGGTGCAAAAATATCTTTAGCAATGATTTCTACATTGCTAATTAGTTTTATTATCATGCAGATTATCTTACAAAAAGATTCTCAACAAACTACAGATAGAATCAGCCGTGCACATTTAGATACTTTAAGCACTTCTGTTTTTCAAACATTAAGAATGGCAATGAATTTAGGCGATCCTGCTATTATAGAACAAGCTATAAAAGATGCGGGTGAAATAGAAGGTATAAAAGATATTAAAATTTATCCTTCAAAAAGCACAATTGAGCTCTTTGAAATACAACATTTTACAAAAAGTGATGAGAGTATTATCAACGAGCAATTTAACAAGCCAGAAATTAAAGCCGTTGAAATCAATAACGATCAAGGACATTATCTAAGACTTATACGCCCACTTATCGCCAATAAAGGTTGTCTTGCTTGTCATGCTAATGCTAAAGAAGGCGATGTTTTAGGTGTTATGGATATGTATAATGATTTAAAACATGTAGATGATGATTTGGCAAGTTCAGCTAGAACTTATATTATAATCTTTAGCGTTGCTTTACTTTTTACCGTTTTTGCCGTACTTTATATCTTGAAAATAGTTGTAGGTAATCCTGTTTTAGATCTTTTAAAACATGCTAAAGAACTAGCTAGCGGCGATGGAGATTTACGCGCAAGAATTAATATAAAAAGCACCGATGAAATAGGTAAAGCTTGCACCTACATCAACCAATTTATTGAAAAAATTCAAAATGCAGTAGTTTCTACTAATAAAAACTCTCAAATGGTAGATAAACAATCTAAACTTTTAAATGCTAATGCACTTGATCTAGCAAATAGAACTAAAGAAGGTCATACAAAAACTGATGAATCTTATCATTTAAGTGAGCAAATTCATACAGAATTACAAGATCTTGCTGAACTTTCAAATAACGCAAATAAAGCCAATACAAAATCTTTTGAAGTTTTAAACACCATGCTTGACTCATTAAATCAAGTAGTAGATAAGGTAAAAGTTGTAGCTGAAAATGAAGATATATTATCTCAAAAAGTAGAAGTTATGGAAAAACAAGCAGAAGAGATTAAAAAAGCTTCTGACATGATGGGAGAAATTGCTGATAAAACCAATCTATTATCTTTAAATGCAGGTATTGAAGCTGCGCGTGCTGGAGAATTTGGTCGCGGCTTTTCAGTTATTGCTGAAGATGTAAGAAATCTTGCTCAAAATTCAGAAGAATTTTTAAAAAATATTGCCATCGTAACCAAACAATTGGTAGATAGTATCAATGAAGTTTCTAAAGAGTTAAAACACAATGCTAACGAAATTAACTCTTTAAATCAAGATGCAAAAGAACTTGTAGAAGGAACCAATGAAGTAAAAGTTTGCAATGAAAATGCAAGAGATTTAGCAAATGCTTGCATGCAAAAAATTTCAAGCACACAAGAAACTTTGCAATCTTTGCTTGATAAAATGCAAGAAACGGTAAAATTAAGTGATAAAAATGAAGAAATTTCAAAAATTTTATTAGATGTTGCTCATGAGTTAAATATAGTTTGTCAAAATTTAGAGGATGAATTAAAACATTTTCATGTATAAATCAAAGGAGTATAAAAATGAAAAAAATAATCACATTAAGTATAGCGAGCTTAGCTATTTTTAGTGGGTGTTCTGTGGCAAATTTAAGTGTTGATGATTTACAAAATAAAGAATTTACTATAAGTTCTTATGAAGCTAATGGAAAAAATCATGAACTTCCTCAAAATACTAAAGCAAGCATTAGTTTTGATAATAAAGATAAAAGAGTTTTTGGTGTATCAGGATGTAATAGATTTTTTGGAAACTATAAAGATCAAGGAAGTAGTATCAAAATAGAAGATAATCTTGCTTCGACAAAAATGCTTTGCGATCAAGAATCTATGAAATTTGAAAACGACTTCTTAAGATATTTTAATGGAGAATTTCAAATTATTAGTGATGATGATGGAATTATTTTAGAAAATAAGAAAATGAAAATTTATTTAAAATAAGCCTCTAGGCTTATTTTAAATGCTCTAATATATTCTCACAAACCATTCTAGGTTCTTTTGCCTTATAAATAGGTCTTCCAACCACGATAAAATCTGACAGATTATCCTTAGCACACTGTATATCAGCTACTCTTTTTTGATCATCTAAATTTTCTTCAAAAGGACGAATTCCAGGAGTTAGTGTAATAAAATTTGTATTTGTATTTTCTTTAATCAATAAGCTCTCATATACCGAACAAACCATACCATCAAGACCGCTTTCATAGCTAATTTTAGAAAATTCCTTAACAGCTTGTTTGATATCTTGTTTGTATATACTAAAAAATTCTTGCTCATCAAAACTAGTTAAAGCAGATACAGCAAGCACCAAAGGTCTTTTGCTCAAAACACTTAAACGCTCCATAATCATGCACATAGCACTTTTACCTGCACTTGCGTGGATATTAAACATATCCACATCAAGCTTAGCAAGCTCTTCACAAGCATCTGCCATGGTATTTGGTATATCATAAAGCTTTAAATCTAAAAAGATTTTAAAATCATCCACTTTTTTAATCGCCTCTAAAAGCTTTACTCCATCTCTTAAATATGATCTAAGTCCTATTTTAACCCAAAGATCTAAACCTTTTAATTCTTTAGCCAAACTAATACACTCATCATAACTTGACACATCAAAAGCTACACAAAGTTTCATTGCTTTTCCTTGTTGATTTTATCCAACACCCCGTTGATAAATTTAGGAGCATTATCTCCTGCCATTTCTTTTGCAAGCTCTATAGCCTCGTTAATGATAATCGCTTTTTGTGTAGAAGTAAATAAAATCTCATAAGTACCTAAACGCAAAATGGCCTTTTCTATACTAGCTACTCCATCTAATTTGTGCTCTTTTAAACACTCATTGATTTTCTCATCAAGCAAAGTAAGTTGCTCATTGATACCATCATATAAATCTAGAGTGAATTTTCTTTGGTCATTGCGAATTTTTTTCTCATCTAAAAATTCATTGATAAAATCTTTATTTTCTTGATTTAGCTGTGCTGCATAAAGCAAAGAAACTATACTTTGTCTTACTTGGTGTCTAGTAGCCATTTTAAGCCTTAATTTTTTGGATTAAATTAAGCATTTCAACCACAGTAAGCATAGCTTCAAAGCCCTTATTACCTGCTTTACTACCTGCTCTTTCTATGGCTTGCTCTAAGGTATCAGTTGTTAAAACTCCAAAACTCACAGGCACATTAGCTCCAAGCCCTACACTTGCTATACCTTTGGTAGTTTCAGCTGCTACATAATCAAAATGTGGTGTACTTCCACGAATTACTGCTCCAACACAACAAATTCCATCAAATTTTTTACTCTCACAAGCTTGTTTTAATGCAAAAGGAATTTCAAAAGCACCTGGCACTAAGATAAGACTTAAGTTTTCTTCCTTGCCTCCATGTCTTAAAAAAGCATCTTTAGCACCTTCAACTAAACGATCTGTGATGATATGATTAAATCTTGCATTGATAATCGCAATTTTCTCATCACCTTTTAAACTTAAATTTCCCTCTATTATCTTCATAATTTTCCTTTTTTAAATGATTTCTTGAATTTTTAAAAGCGTATTTACACAGTTTTTAAGTCTTGAAAGATCAAGCATATTTGGTCCATCGCATAAAGCTTTACAAGGATCAATGTGCGTTTCAAAGAAAAATCCATCTACGCCTACACTACCAGCAGCTCTTGCTAATGGCTCTACAAATTCACTTTTGCCTCCACTACTTCCACCATTTGCTCCTGGCATTTGCACACTATGAGTAGCATCAAAAATAACCGGAGCATATTTTCTCATGATAACCAAACTTCTCATATCTACAACCAAATTTCCATAGCCAAAACTCGAACCCCTCTCAGCTACAAAAATTCCATTTTCTTTGGCTATTTCAAAACCTTCTTCATTAATGCCTCTAGTTTGTAAAATTTTAGCTACGCTGTATTTAATATCTTCAGGATTTAAAAATTGCCCTTTTTTTACATTTACCTTGGCTTTTGTTTTAGCAGCAGCTACTAATAAATCAGTTTGTCTGCATAAAAAGGCTGGAATTTGTAAAACATCTACAACCTCAGCCGCAACACTTGCTTGAGAACTCTCATGAATATCAGTAAGAATTTGCATGCCAAATTTATCTTTCACTTTTTGCAAAATTTCCAAGCCTTTTTCAATGCCTGGCCCTCTAAAACTATTAATACTAGTTCTATTTGCTTTATCAAAACTTGATTTAAAATAAAAATCAATTCTATCATCTTTTAAAAAGCATTCAAGCTCTTGTGCAACTTTAAAAACAAGTTCTTCATTTTCTATTACACAAGGACCTGCTATTAGTATCATTTTTTTCATTATTTTTCCTTATTTTTATTATTTTACTTTATTTTTTTCATTTTCTTCAAGCGGAAAAACGCAATTTAAAATAATAGCCGTAATCCCACCTGCTGCAATCCCTGAAGAAAATAAAGTTTTAAACCACATTGGCATAAATTCTAAAATATCAGGATTATTAGAAACTCCAAGCCCTATACCCAAACTCATAGCTATGATGATAATAGAACGACGATTTAGATTTTCCTTAGAAATAATCCTAAC
Source organism: Campylobacter sp. CNRCH_2007_0968H (assembly GCF_025773245.1). Taxonomy (NCBI): domain Bacteria; kingdom Pseudomonadati; phylum Campylobacterota; class Epsilonproteobacteria; order Campylobacterales; family Campylobacteraceae; genus Campylobacter; species Campylobacter sp. CNRCH_2007_0968H. The sequence continues at coordinate 148,838 of NZ_JAKMTQ010000002.1, forward strand.
TCCCGTTGCAGCTATAGTACCAAACATTACTAAAGTTGCTCCACCTAAAATAGGCTCTGGAATTTGTAAAGTAATATCAGCCACAATAGGAAATAAACCCAAAATCATCAACATAAAAGCTACAATAAATCCAACATATCGACTTGCAACACCTGTTAAAGCTATAACGCCATTATTTTGCCCAAAACATGAATTTGGAAAAGTATTAAAAAAGGCTGAAACAAAGGAATTAAAACCATTAGCCAAAACCCCACCTTTTAATCTTTTTGCATAAAGTTCGCCTTTAACTGGCTGATTTGAAACTTCACTAGTAGCACTAATATCGCCGATAGTTTCTAAAGAAGTTACCATAAAAACTAAAATCAAAGGTAAAATAAGATTATAATCAATACTCAAACCATAATGTAAAGGATCGGGTAAAAACACTAAAGGTAAATTTTCATTAAAATTAAAACTAAAATTTTCAAAAGTCATAGCTACTAAAAGCCCTATTATCATAGCTATAAACAAAGAAGAAATTCTTATATAGGCATTATTAAAACGATTTAAAACAACAATACTTAAAATCACAACTCCGGCTAATAATAAATTTTGTAATGAGCCAAATTCACCACTTGCCTTAGCCGCAAATCCACCTCCCGCACTCACAAGGCCAACATTAATCAAACTAAGACCTATAATCATCACAACTATACCTGAAACCAAAGGCGAAATCACTCTTCTAATAAAAGGTAAAATTTGTGAAATAATCATTTCAGTAGTAGAACAAAGCATTAAAGTGCCAAAAATAGCTCCAAGCATTGCTTCTTGCGATAAACCATTATTTTTTAAAACAAGCCCACCTAAAATAATAGGTGCAACAAAATTAAAACTAGTCCCTTGAATAGATAAAAGTCCGCTCCCTATAGGACCCCAAGTTTTAATCTGCAAAAGCGAAGCAACACCTGAAGCAAAAAGCGACATACAAATAATTCTAGCCGTATTAGTATCATCTATTCCAAGTCCTTTGCAAATTAACAAAGCAGGTGTAATCACAGCCACAAACATAGCCATTAAATGCACTAATGCAGCAAAAAATGCCTTAGCAAAAGGTGGTCTATCTTCTAAACCATAAATTAAATCTGTTTTATTTTCCATTTTTCTTTCCTTTTGTTTGCTTACTAACCAAAATAATTCCTCCTAAAATAATGCTAAAAATTCCTATAAAAACCATTAAGCTAGGAAATTCATCTCCTAATAATATGCCCAAAAATAAAGTAAAAACTACATCTATATAGCTAACTCCTGCGACAACTCCTGCCTTTTTTGCTACTCCATAAGCTTTAGTAACATGAATTTGATACATTGCTCCAAAAATTCCCATCAAAAAAATAAAAATCCAAGCTTTAAGACTAGGCATAACAAAAGGAGCAATTAAAAAATCAAGCTCTTTTATTTCATAAAAAGAACCTACAATCATAGACATTAAAGGCATAAGAGTACCAATTAAAACAAAAGATAAAGCTATAAATGGCGCTGGGTATGATTTTCTAAGCTCTCTTACACTAGTTAGCGCCAAGGCTGCACAAAAACCGCTTAAAATTCCTAAAATACTATTTTTTAAATCAAAACCTGAATGCGTAGTGCTATCTGCAAAAGGCTGACAGATTAATAATACTCCTATAAAAGCAATCAAAATCCCAAAACAAGCTTTTAATCCTAAACTTTCTTTAAAAAACAAAAAAGCAATCAAAGCTATAAAAATAGGTGCTGTTTTTTGAAAAGCAAAAGCTCCACCTAATGAAATATTAGAAACATTATAAAAGAAAAGATATAAAGCGATCGTTCCTATAATACCTCTAAAAATAAGCAGTCCAAGATGTCCACCACTCTTATGAAAATTTAATTTTGAAAGCGCATAAAGCATAAAAGCTGTGCCTATAATATTTCTAAAAAACATAATTTCAATCGATGATAATTCTTCACTAAGAATTTTTGCACAAGCACCTACAAATGCAAATTCTATAGAAGCAATAATCATAAAATATATACCTAAATTCTTTTTAACTATTCTTAACATATAAATTCCATATAAAATTCCTGTTATTTTAGTCTTTTTTGCTTAATTTTAAGGCAATTTTTATATAATCACAAATAAAAATTTAAAAAATGAGTATTAATGCAAAGTATTATTTTAATAGGAAAACCAAATGTTGGCAAATCAAGTCTTTTTAATAGACTTGCAAGAAAGCGCATAGCGATAACTAGTGACATAAGTGGAACTACAAGAGATACTAATAAAATAGAAGTAGAAATTGATGGCAAAAAAGCTTTGTTGATAGATAGCGGCGGGCTTGATGAGAGTAATGAGCTTTTTAAAAATGTCAAAGCAAATTCGCTTAAAGCTGCTAAAAATAGTGATATTATCTTTTATATGGTGGATGGAAAATTTTTACCTGATGATGAAGATAAAGCTTTTTTTTATGAAATGAAAAAACTCAACAAACCCATAGCTTTAGTAATCAATAAAGTTGATAACAAAAAAGATGAGGAAAGATCTTGGGAATTTTCTAATTTTGGAGTAAAAGAAGTTTTTAATATCTCTGTAACACATAATATAGGCATTGATGAGCTTTGTATGTGGGCTAGTAAGTTTTTAGATGAAAGTTATTTAAATGCAGATGAAGAAGAAGACTTTGAAAGTTATTTAGAAAATTTTGATGAAAATAGCGGAGATTTTAAGCTAAAAACTATTAATGAAAATCATATTAAAGTGGGAATTATCGGCAGGGTTAATGTAGGAAAATCAAGCCTTTTAAATGCTTTAGTAAAAGAAGAACGTAGCGTGGTAAGCGATATAGCAGGCACTACAATTGATCCTGTTAATGAAAGCATTATGCATAAAGATAAAATCATCGAATTTGTAGATACCGCAGGTATTAGAAAACGCGGGAAAATACAGGGTTTAGAGCGTTATGCACTTAATAGAACTGAATATACCCTAGCCAATGCTCAAATTGCACTTTTAGTACTTGACGCAGCTGAAGGTTTTAACGAACTTGATGAGCGTATCGCAGGACTTGCTGCTAAACATTGTTTAGGTGTGATTATCGTACTTAATAAATGGGATAAAAGCGAACTTGATTTTGATAAAACTTTAAAAGAATTAAAACTAGATCGTTTTAAATTCCTAGCTTATGCACCTGTTGTAAGCGTATCAGCTTTAAGTGGAAAAAGAATACATGTGCTTTTGGATAAAATTTTAGAAGTTTTTGCAAATTTCACCCAAAAAATTCCAACAGCAAAATTAAATGCTTTGGTAGAAGAAGCCACAAGAGCCCACCCGCTACCACATGATTATGGTAAATTAGTGAAAATTTATTATGCGGTTCAATACGACTTAGCACCTCCAAAAATAGCTCTAATTATGAATAGACCAAAAGCTTTACATTTTAGTTATAAACGATATTTACAAAATCAAATTAGAAAACAATTTAACTTTGAAGGTGTACCTTTAATTTTAGCTTCAAGAAAAAAAGGTAGCAAAGATGAGCAAGAAAACTAACCTCCTTTTTGTAGGATTTATGGGCTGTGGTAAAACAACTATAGCAAGGGCTTATGCAAAAAAATATGATAAATTCTTTTTAGATACAGATGTTTTAATCAAAGAAAAATTTAATCTTGAGATTAGTGAATTTTTTAAAACATATGGAGAAAAAAAATTTCGCAAAGAAGAAAAAAAACTTGTTTCGTTTTTAACTTATGTGCAAAATTGTTCTATTGCAAGCGGTGGTGGCTTCATAGAACAAAAAAAATTAAAAAATATTGGTACTATCGTTTACTTAAAAGCAAGTTTTGATTATCTCTTGCAAAGACTAAATAAAGAAGAATTGATCACAAGACCCTTATTTTCAAACACAAACAATGCTAAAATACTATTTGATCAAAGAATTAAAAAATATGAAAAAAAAGCAAATATCATTATAAACATTGAAAACAAAAATATCCAAGAAATAATTAAAGAAATCAAAAAAGAGGTAAAATGAGAATTATTACAGGATTACAGCCAAGTGGAGATTTACATATAGGAAATTATTTTGGCTCTATAAAACAAATGCTAAATATGCAAGAAGAAAATCAAATGTATATGTTTATAGCAAACTATCATGCTATGACTTCAAATTTTAATGGAGAAAAACTTAAACAAAATTCACTCAAAGCTGCGGCAGCTTTTTTAAGTTTAGGAATTGATCCACAAAAAAGCGTATTTTGGTTACAAAGTGATGTAAAAGAAGTGATGGAGCTTTATTGGATTCTTTCTCAATTTACCCCAATGGGACTTTTAGAAAGAGCACATAGCTATAAAGATAAAATTGCCAAAGGTTTAAATGCCAACCATGGGCTTTTTTCTTACCCTGTTTTAATGGCTGCAGATATTTTACTTTTTAATGCTCAAGTAGTTCCTGTAGGTAAAGATCAAATTCAACATGTTGAAATAGCAAGAGATATAGCTTTAAAAGTAAATAATGAATGGGGTGAAATTTTTACCCTACCTCAAGCTAAAGTTAATGATGAAGTTGCAGTAGTGCCTGGTACTGATGGAGCTAAAATGAGCAAGTCTTATCAAAACACAATCGATATTTTCAATACACCAAAAGCTATTAAAAAACAAATTTCTTCTATTGTTACAGATAGTACAGCTTTAGAAGATCCAAAAGATTGGCAAAATTGTAACGTATTTAAAATCGCAAAATTGTTTTTAGACAAAACAAAACAAGAAACTTTAAAAAGCCGTTATGAAAAAGGTGGTGAAGGCTATGGACATTTTAAAATGTATTTAAATGAAATCATCAGTGAGTATTTTGCCTCGGCTAAGGAAGAATATGAAAAATTGCTAGCTAATCCTTCTAAAATCGATGAGATTTTAGAATTTGGAGCAAGCAAAGCAAAAAAACAAGCCCGAGAAACAATGGAAAAAATTTATGCTAAAATAGGACTATAAAAGGAGTTAGAATGTTAGATTTAAAACTTTTACAAAATAATTTTGATGAAATTGCACAAAAACTAAAAGCTAAAAAAGTAGATGAAAATTTACTCAAAGAACTTAGCGACTTATTTATAAATTTAAAAAAAGAAAAAGCACTTTTGGAAGAATTTCAAGCTTTTCAAAATAAGTTTAGTAAAGAGCTTGCAACAGCACAAGATAAAGAAAGCTTAAAGGTACAACTAAGCCAAAATAAAGAAAAAATCAATACTCAGTCAAAAATCGTTAGCACGCTAGAAGAAAAACTAGAACAAATTGCCCTAGCAATACCAAATATCCCTGATGATTGCGTGCCTTTTGGAAAAGATGAAGATGAAAATATAGAATTAAAAAAAGTTCTAACACCTCCTAGTTTTGATTTTGAAATCAAAGAACATCATGATTTGGGAGAAAAATTAAACTGGCTTGATTTTACAAGAGGGGTTAAAATCTCACAAAGTCGTTTTTGTGTGCTTAAAAATGAAGGAGCTTTACTAAGTAGAGCCTTGGTAAATTATATGATTGATTTTAATAGAAGTAGAGGTTTTGAACTAGTCAATGTACCATTTTTAGTAAATAGTGCAACCATGTATGGCACAGGACAGCTTCCTAAATTTAAAGATGATATGTATAAGGTAGAAAATGATGATTTATATCTCATCTCAACTTCTGAAATTCCTGTAACTAATCTTTATTCTAATGAAATTTTAACTCAAGAAGAACTACCCTTAAAAATGACCTGCTATAGCGCTTGTTTTAGACAAGAAGCAGGAAGCGCAGGTAGAGATACAAGAGGTATTATAAGGCAACATCAATTTGAAAAAGTAGAGCTTGTTAGTATATGCAAGCCTGATCAAAGTGAATTGATGTTTGAAGAAATGTTAAATTGCGCCAGTGATTTACTAAGCTCTTTGGGTCTAGCACATAGACATTTAATGCTTTGCACGGGAGATTTGGGCTTTTCTGCTGCGAAAACAGTAGACTTAGAAGTATGGCTTCCATCGCAAAACAAATACCGTGAAATTAGCTCTGTGTCAAATTGTAAAGATTTTCAAGCAAGACGCGCAAAGATCCGTTTTAAAAACGATAAGGGCAAAAATGAATTAGTTCACACACTTAATGGTTCTTCACTAGCTGTTGGTAGAACCTTGGTAGCTATTATGGAAAATTATCAAGAAAAAGATGGAAATATAAGAATTCCTGATGCATTAAGAAAATACTTTTAAGAGAAAACATGGCCGAAGAAGTAACACCTAAAGAACAAGATAATCAAGAAAAAGCTTTTTCAGAGATTGATGAAAATCCAGGAGTGGAAGAACAAACTATCCCTCCTGGCACAATACCTCCTGAATTAGAGGAAGAAGAAAGTACTTTTCAAAGAGTAGAGGAAGAACCTCAAGCATCACAACCTGAAGAAAAGAAAAAGCTTTTTGATAAAAAATTTCTTATTTTGATTTCAACACTTGGTGCTCTTGCTCTAATTTTATTTATTATTTTAGTTTTACTTCTTGTTTTTAAGGAAGATAAAAAAGTAATCACAAATAATCCAATTTTAGAAGATAATGTTAGTACAAGTATCACAAAGGTGAAACAATCTGCTTTAGATCTTGTAGTACAAAAGGCAAATTTATTATATGAAAAAGGTGATATAGAAAGTGCTTTAGAGCTTTATAATAATATTAATATTTTCAATCAATCTTTATCTAGTTATAATCTTGGTGTAGCTCAAATGAAACAAAAAGATTATATTAGTGCTGTTGAGAATTTCAAACAATCTTTAGAATTAGAAGAACACAAAGTTGCAGCAGCTATTAATATAGCTGTGTGTTATTTTAATTTGGGCGATAAAGAGAAATTTAAATATTATCTTGATTTAGCAAGAGTACATTTACCACAAGATTCTAAATCTTCTTTGTATGATTATTATCTAGGATTAATTAATTACTATCAAGGATTTTATCCAGAGGCTTTACAAATGTTCATGCGTTCAAGTAATATCAACAGCTATCAAGGAGAGTCTTATTACCTTGGGGCAAAAATTTACGCATTATTAAAATCTGATCAAAACGCCATTAATCTTCTGCAAAAGCAACAAGATTATGAAGCAAGCTTACCCTTAGGTTTATTATATGCAAAACTAGGAGAATATAAAAAAGCTAAAGAATATCTTGAAAAAGCATCAAAAATAGAAAATCAAACCATAAGAAGCAAAATGGCTCTAGCTTTAGTAGAGTTAAAAACAGGCCAATTTGACAATGGTGCACAAATTTTAAAAACTTTATATGTAAAAGATAGAGCTATTGGCTCAAAATACTATAACATAAAAACAAGACTAAAAAGAAATTTTTCAAATATTGATATAGCGCAGCAACATTTTGCCAAAAGTTTAATCACAGGAAAACAACAAATTTATGATTTACTTTTTTATTTTTCACCTTATCGCGTTTTTGATATAAAACAAAGCATGGAGCTCATCACAAAAGCTGATTTGGGAAATTTCATACAAGGGTATGAGTATGAAAATGAATTGCTTGTTAAAAGCAAAGCTTTATCAGGCGTTAATGTGGAATTATCTCATGCTATCAATCTAGCTTTTAATTTTCATCTAAGAGAAGCAAATCAAGAATTTAAAAATTTAAGTGAAATTTATCATGCTCATGATGTAATTCATTATAATCTTGCTTTAACTTATGCACAACTGCAAGATTATAATAATGCATATAAACATTTTTCAACTGCTTATCATTTAAATCCAAAAAATTATATTGCAGGTATTTTTGCCATATATTGCATGGATTTAGTAAAAAAAGATTATACCAAACTTGCTAATGAACTTTTGGAAAATTTACAAGCAGATAATAATATCGATCAAAATCATAATATCTATAAATATTTACTACATCTAGTTAAAAGTGACTTTACTGCTATGATTCCTTATTTAGACAACCTTTCAAATAGCAAAAATACTCCTTTAGAACTAATGTTTGCTATAGTAGCTGCTAATGGCAATAATCTTGAAATTTTAAGAAATCAAAAAATAAAAGAATTAAAAGATTTGCTCGGTGAGGATATTATTAGCAATATTTTATATTTTAATTCTAAAAACACAAATCTTGATATTAAAGAGTATGCCAAACAAGCACAAATGTATTTTTTAACAACCAAGCTTGATTATAATTCTTTATTTGGTGGAGCTGGTATAGTTAAAGACAGCTATGTGACACTTATGCAAATTACAGGCTTATTAAATCATGTTAGAAATGACATAAAAAAAAGACTTGCTATGAGTAATAAAAATTCCATCGGGCTGATTTTTGCTCTAGCTTATGTTGATATTTTTGCTAAAGAATATCAAGAAGCATATACGCTTTACAATATCTTAATAGATGATTATAAAATCAAAGATGCACAAACTTTATTTTTAGCCGCAGTAGCAGCGATAGGTTCTAATAATCCAAATTCAGCCATAGCTTTACTAGAGCTTGCAAAATTAGAAAATGAAGAAACCTTAGAAGCAAGACTTGCACTAGGACTATTATATCATGAAGTCCAAAATTTAGAACCTGCTATGTTTCAATATGAAAAAGTAGGGAATAATTTTGAAAGTAAATTTTTTACTTTTGATATTAAAAATTAGTATTTTCATAAAATAAGAAAATACTAATTAACTATCAAAAAATATAATTATAAATTACAAATTAGATTATTATAAAATATACATGAGGTTAACTTTATGAAGTGGCTCCGGATGTAGGATTCGAACCTACGACCAATCGGTTAACAGCCGACTACTCTACCGCTGAGCTAATCCGGAACATCAATAAATAAGAAATGATATTATATAAGAAAAAAACTTTTTTGTCAAGATTTTTTATAAAAAATTACGCTTTTTTGTAAAATTTTACTCCTGCTAAATTTTCTACAACAACTTTTCGTTCTTTAATTAATTTTTCTAATATATCTTTACTATGCTGACTAAATTTGTTTTCTATATCAAATTCACTTTGCGCTCTAAGCTGCAGCATCTTCAAGAGCTCTTGGATATTAAAATCAATTTTTTCACCTTTGTAATAATGTTTAGCAAGTACAACAGGCACACTAGTGATATACATACTTAATTCTTCCAACTTTTCCAAAGATATACCTTTAACAGGATACGCAGGCGGTCTATCTATAGTGCTAAAATCCACTCTTGATGGTCTTATCTTGTCAAATGCCTCATTTAAAGCCAACATCTCATCTTTGTTATCATTCAATCCCTTGACAACTAAAACTTCCATAACAAGCTCACCTAAAAATTTCTCTCTAAAGGCGATCATTTGTTCTATCATTGTTTCAAGTTTTATTTGCTTTAAAGCCCTATCAACTCTATAAAAAGTTTTTTCCATTGCACTATCAAGACTAAATTTAACTACATCAATATACATTAAAGCATCAAAAATATCCGAATTTAAAACTCCACTACCATTGCTTAGGATTAAGAGTTTTTTATCTTGTTTTATTTTATTTAACTCATAAACTAATTCTTTTAAATGAGGATATAAAGTAGGCTCACCATTTGCAGTTAATGTTAAAAAGTCAAATTGCACATTACCTTTCAATACACTTTGTACTTCATCGATAATATTTTTTATTTTAGGATAAATTAAAGATTTTTCCAAAGGTTTTGCAGCTTGTAATTCACAATAAACGCAGTCAAAATTACATTGTTTTTGATTTGGACTTAAATCAATTCCCAATGAAAGTCCAAATCTTCTTGAACTTATAGGCCCAAAAGTTATTTTACTCACTTTTTAGATTTCTCTTGAACTAGCTTGATAAAATATTTAGCATTATCAACAGGAATATCAGGTAAAATTCCATGTCCGAGATTAAAAACATGTGCACTATCTTGCATAATATTTAAAATTTTATCCACACCTTGTTCAATAGCTTTTTTATCATAGAGTCTGCAAGGCTCCATATTACCCTGCAAAGTATATTTAGTGCCTAGTTTTTCCTTAGCCAACTCTAAAGGGGTACTCCAATCTACTCCAAAGACATCAAAATTTCCATTTATATCATCTAAGAACCCACTTACCCCTTTAGGAAATAAAATCACAGGAATATGCGGATATTTTTCCTTTATAAAATCAGCAATTTCAAGCATATATTTAAAAGAAAACTCAAAAAACATTTCTTTTTCTAAAGCACTTGCCCAACTATCAAATATCTGTATAGCATTAGCACCTGCTCTAATTTGCTCTTGAATATAATACTTTAAAACAAAAGTAAGTTTAGATAAAATTTGATGTAAAAATTCAGGATTTTGATAGACTAATTTTTTACACTTTGCATAATTTTTACTACTACCACCCTCTATCATATAAGTAGCAATAGTCCAAGGACTTCCACAAAAACCAATCAAAGCTTTATCTTGTGTAAGTTTTTCTCTAGTAAATGCTAGTGCATCATAAACGTAAGAAAGATTTTTAATGCTTTTTTCAACATCTAATCTTTCCAATTCTTCTTTTGTTTTAATAGGATTTGAAAATATAGGGCCCTCGCCTTTTTCAAATTTTAAATCCATACCCATTTCTAAAGGTACTACCAAAATATCTGAAAAAATAATAGCTGCATCAACACCCAAAATATCTACTGGTTGTAAGGTAACTTCACTCGCTTTTTTATAATCTTTACAAAGTGATAAAAAATCTCCAGCACTTGCTCTAACCTGCATATATTCAGGTAAATATCTTCCTGCTTGGCGCATCATCCAAACTGGAGTATAAGGGGTTGACTTTTTAAAACATGCATCAATAAAAATCATTTTTATTCCTTATTTTAATGATCACTTTTGTGTAAAAAATAAAGTCCTATACAAAGAGCTAAAATAGAACCTGCAAGATAAGTCATATCCAAAACCGTATTTAGTTGCATTTGCAAAATTCTTTGGAAAAAATTTACGACTAAAACCATAATAATAACTTTTGCAAGCTTATCTTTTAGTTGATCTAAACTGTGCACTTCTAAAACTTTTGACTGTTTAGTTTGTTTAAATTCTTCTATTTCACTAATAAAAAGTTCATAAATTCCAAAAGAAAATATAAATAAAACTAAAGCCATTAAATATAAATCTACAGCCCCTATAATCAAACCAACAATATCCTCATGCAAATCTACCGTAGAATTAGGCAACATAAAATACTCAAATACATATTTTAAAACTTTAATCACATCATAACTTGCAATAAAAAATAAAACAAAAGCTCCTATAAGGCCAAAAATTACAGGCAAAATAGTGACTAAACGACTTTTAACTAATAAATTTTCAAAAAATCTTTCTAACATTTTTCTCCTTTTTAAACCAATTCTAGCCATTTTTGTGCAATACGCACTGCATTTGTAGCAGCTCCTACACGAATTTGATCAGCCACGCACCATAAGTGTAAAATATTTTTATGATTAATATCGCGTCTAATTCTTCCTACATAAGTTTCATTAGTATCGCTTGTAAAAAGTGGCATAGGATATTTTTTATTTTCTACATCATCAATCACAACAACACTTGGTGCTTTAGAAAGTATCTCTCTAACCTTAGCAACATCAACATCTTTTTCAAAATGCATAGTAATAGCTTCACTATGACTTCTAAGCACAGGAACTCTTACGCAAGTTGCTGAAATTTCAAGTTTTTTATGCAATATTTTTTGCGTTTCATTTACCATTTTTAATTCTTCTTTAGTGTAGCCATTTTCACTAAAAACATCAATTTGAGGAATTAAATTTAAAGCTAAGGTATATGGAAAAGTTTTTGCCTCAAATTCATCTAATTTAAAAGCAAAAAAACTTTGCATTCCTTGAACTAATTCTTCCATACCTTCTTTACCTGCACCACTTGCTGCTTGATAAGTACTTACATCTACCCTTTTTAGATTAAATACATCATCAAGTGGTTTTAAAACATGTACCATTTGTATAGTAGAGCAATTTGGATTAGCAATAATTCCTGTTTTTTCCCAATCTTTAATATCTTCGCTATTGCATTCAGGAACTACCAAAGGAACATTTTCATCCATTCTAAAATGACTAGTATTATCAATCACTACAGCACCACACTCTACTGCGTATTTTGCATACTCAGCACTTATGTTTCCTCCGGCACTAAAAAAAGCAATATCTACAGGATTTTCTTTAAAAACATTTGGAGTTAATTCTTTTACTTTATAACTTTTTCCTCTAAATTCTACTTCACTGCCTGCGCTTTTTGCACTTGCTAATGGTAAAATACTTTCAACCGGGAAATCAAGCTCATCTAAAACATTTAAAAGCTCTTCTCCGACTGCTCCAGTTGCACCTACAATGGCTATTTTTTTCATCATCCATCCTTTTTAAGTAATATTGTATTTTTTCATTTTTTCACTAAAAATTTTTTCACTCATCCCTATAAGCTTAGCTGCTTCTGCAATATCTTGCGAATTTTTTAAAGCTTCTAAAATCAATTCTTTTTCAAGATTTTTAATATCTTTACTTTTTCTACTTTCTAAGAATAAATCTTGAGCGCTAATCTCATCATTTTCACTTAAAATACAAGCTCTTTGTATAATAGAAATTAACTCCCTAATATTGCCTGGAAAATCATAAGCTAGCAAAGCATCTTGTGCTTCTTGACTTAAAGTTTTTTCATTAAAATCATATTCTTTACATGTATCAAGTAATACCTTTTGTGCAATTTGCAAAATTTCTTCTTGACGCTCTCTTAGTGGTGGTATATTAATAGGAATAGTATTAAGCCTATAATATAAATCTTGTCTGAATTCATTATCTGTAATCTTTTTTTCTATATGAGCATTAGTTGCACTAATAATTCTTACATCAATCTTTATACTTTTAGTACTTCCTAATCTTGTAATTTCTTTTTCTTGCAAGGCTCTTAATAATTTTGCTTGAATTTCATAAGGCATTTCACCTATTTCATCTAAAAACAAAGTGCCTTCATTAGCAAGCTCAAACAACCCTATTTTAGTAGTATTAGCATCGGTAAATGCACCTTTTTCAAAACCAAAAAGCTCACTTTCTATCAAATTTGATGGAATTGCTGCCATATTAATAGCCACAAAAGGTTTTTGTGCTCTTTTTGAATTTTTATGCACAAAATTTGCAAAAACTTCTTTACCTACCCCACTTTCTCCAAAAAAAAGCACACTTGCATCTGTCTTAGCAGCCTTAGTAGCCAATTTTAAACAATCTTCCAAAGCTTTAGAAGTGCCATAAAAATCTTGATTTTCTTCTTTTTTGATAATCTTTTTGTTTGTTTTTTTAGAAGTCTTTTCTTGAATTATTTTTGCGCGTTTTATCGCAGTTACTAAAGTATTAATATCAAATGGTTTTACTAGAAAATCTTTTACTCCAAGTCTTACTGCTTCTATGGCACGATTTAGCGTTGCATTACCTGTAATAATAATAAAATCATATTTATTCTCACAAGCTTGCACAAATTCAATACCATCCATACCCGGCATATTAATATCTGTAATAATCAAATCAACATCATCATTTAGTTTTTTTAAAGCTTCAGTTGCTGATTTATAAGATTTTATAGCAAATTCTTCATACTCACTCAAAGCAATTTCGAGTGATTTTCTCATATTTATATCATCTTCAACTATAACTAAATTCATTTCAAACCTTAAGCTAAAATACCCTTTTTAGGACCACTTTTACCATGACATTCTTTATATTTTTTACCACTACCGCAAGGACAAGGTGAATTTCTAGGTACTTTAGTAATTTGTGCTTCACCATTTTCATTAACACCACTTTCTGTAGTACTAGCTAAAAACTGCTCGTTTTGCTCATGGCTTTTTTCTTCAAAATTCTGTGCTTCTTTTTGAGTAAAAACTACATTAAATAACAATTTCAAACTATCAAATTTAACACGCTCAACAAGCTCCATGAAAAGATTATAACTTTCTTTTTTGTATTCTACTAAAGGATCTTTTTGATTATAACTTCTTAAACCTATACCAGTTTTTAAAATATCCATTTGGTATAAATGCTCTCTCCATAGATTATCCAAAATTTGAAGATATAGAATTCTTTCAATTCTTCTGGCTTCCTTATCTTCAATAATATTCATTTTATCTTTGTAAGCTTTTTCTAAAATTTCACTTAATTTATTTTCTGCTTCAATTACACCTAAATCTTTAAAATCAGCTTCGCTAAGATCAAGATTACACTCATAACTTACTTTTTGCTTTAAGCTTTCAAAATGCTTAACATCATCTTCAAGTTCTGCATTTAGATAAATTTGGCTTACCAAGTGATTACTATACTCGGCAATATTTTTTAAAATTTTATCTTGCAAGTCAAATTCTTCATCTAACAATTCATTTCTATAATTATAAATAGTCTTTCTTTGTTCATTTGCCACATCATCATATTCAAGCAAATGTTTTCTGCTCTCAAAATGCAAGCTTTCAACTTTTTTTTGCGCATTCTCAACAGCTCTTGTAACAATACGACTTTCTATATGCTCGCCCTCTTCTATACCTAATCTTTCCATGATATTTTTTATGCGATCACCACCAAAAATTCTCAAAAGATTATCCTCTAAACTTAAGTAAAATCTACTTACACCAGGATCACCTTGACGCCCTGCACGACCACGAAGTTGATTGTCTATTCTTCTGCTTTCATGACGCTCAGTTCCTATAATATAAAGCCCGCCTAAAGCTCTTATTTCATCATCTATTTTTATATCAACCCCACGACCTGCCATATTAGTAGCTATAGTCACTGCACCTTTTTTACCTGCATCTTGGATAATCAAAGCTTCTTGCTCGTGATTTTTAGCATTAAGCACATGATGAGGAATGCGTTCTTTTACAAGCATATTATGAAATACTTCACTTCTTTCAATACTTGCAGTTCCCACTAAAACTGGCTGACCCTTTGCATTTGCTTTTTTTATCTCTTCAATAACTGCTTTAAATTTTTCTTCTTGAGTTTTATAAATCAAATCATCTTTATCTATTCTTGCAATTGGTATATTTGTAGGTATAGAAACTACATCTAAATTATAAATTTGAGAAAATTCCGTTGCCTCAGTTTGTGCAGTACCTGTCATGCCTGCTAACTTTTTATACATTCTAAAATAATTTTGGAAAGTAATATCTGCTAAAGTTTGACTTTCTTCCTGAATTTTTACCCCTTCTTTAGCTTCTAATGCTTGGTGTAAACCATCACTAAAGCGTCTTCCCTCGCTTAATCTTCCCGTGAATTCATCAACAATTACAACTTCTTTATCTCTTAATACATAATGCACATCTTTTTCAAATAAATTATGCGCTTTTAAAGCCTGATCAAGCTGATGGGCCAATATTGCATTATCTAAGCTATATAAATTTTCTACTCCAAATAATTTTTCAGCCTTAGAAATTCCAGCCTCTGTAATCATAATAGTTCTATTTTTCTCATCGACAACAAAATCACCACTTGGCAATTCTTGAGGAGTAGTAGCTGCTTGGCCTTTTTGCATTTGTTTTGCTACTTCATTTGCTTTAACATAGCCGTCTAAAGTTCTATTTGTAGGCCCACTTATAATAAGCGGAGTTCTTGCTTCATCTATTAAAATACTATCCACTTCATCAACTATAACAAAATTATGCTCTCTTTGTACTTTTTCAAGCTTTGAAAATTTCATGTTATCGCGTAAATAATCAAAGCCAAATTCATTATTTGTACCATAAGTTATATCACACTCATAAGCTTTTTTATGTGCCTCATCACTATTTTGTTCTGAAAGTATCACACCTACACTAAAACCTAAAAAATTATAAATAGCACTCATTTGCTCTGCATCTCTTTTAGCCAAATAATCATTTACGGTAACCACATGCACACCCTTACCACTCATAGCATTTAATACAACAGGTAAAGTTGCAACCAAGGTTTTACCTTCCCCAGTTTTCATTTCAGCAATTTTTCCATCATGTAAAACCATACCACCAATTAATTGCACATCAAAATGACGCATATTAAGAGTTCTTTTTCCTACTTCTCTAACTATCGCAAAAACATCATTCAATATTTGGTCTAAAGTTTGTTCTTCTTTTTGAATTTGTGTTTTAAATTCTATAAATACTTGTTTTAATTCATCATCGCTTAAATTTTGGTATTTTGATTCTAAAGCATTAATTTGTGCAACCCTCTTTAAATATTTTTTTACTTCTCGATCATTTTTTGTGCCAAATATTGCTTTAAATACACTAGAAAACATTTTTTTACCTTTAATTACAAAAATATATGCTAGATTATACCTTGAATTTAATTAGAACTATATAAAAAGTTTTGTTTGGATAAATTTTATATAATTTACAAAATTTTTAAAGGATAATTATGAGATATTTTATATTTTTAATGTTATTTGCTTGTAGTATTTTTGCTTTTGATATAAATTTTAAAAATTTTAGTAGCGATTTTGAACAAAAGGTGCAAAGCAATAATTCTTCACTAAATTATAAAGGAAATTTTATCATTACTCAAAATAAAGCCTTTTGGAATTATACTAAACCAAATAAAAAACAAATTTATATCAATCACAAAGAAGTTATTATCATAGAGCCTGAGTTAGAACAAGCCATTTATACTCAATTGCAAAATTTACCAAATCTTCAAGAAATTTTTAAAAATGCAAAATTAATATCTCATGAAAATTATGAAGCAAAATACGAAAATATCACATATAATATCAAACTAAAAAATGATAATCTTAGTAATATTTCTTATAAAGATGAGTTAGGAAACTTAGTTAGTATTTATTTTTATAATCAGAAATTTGATCAAAATATCAACGAAAATATTTTTATACCAAAAATCCCAAGCCATTTTGATATTATTCAATAATCAAAATGGTATTTCATTAAACAAATCTTGCTGTTCTTTACTTGGAGCTAACATTTGCATTTGAGTTTTTTCCATGGTTTTTAAAATCATATCCATAGTCTCTTTACTTGTGTTAGTATCTTGATTAAAACTTTTATTATCATCTTTATCATTGTTGTTTATTTGATCGGTATTTATATCTTTTGATTGAGTATTATTTTGATCCGTATTTTTTGCAACTTTGGAATTATCTTGAATTTCCTTTTGTTTGATAGTTTTTATTGTATTGTCATCTTTTTTTTCCAAATCATTTATAAAACGCTTAAATTCTTCCAAGTCAAACTTAGCTACCGAATTAATTTTTAAAATATAAATATTTTTAATTTGAGTTTTATATTTTTTATTACTAAATTTAAGCAAGGTTTCTTTAAAATTATTTTTACCAACTTCTGTAAATAAATCTTCATAAAAATAACTAGATACAATGGTGTTTAAAGCATCTATAATTTTCTTTTGATCTAAATTTTCTCCCTCAAAATCTAAATTCATTTCAATTTTTTTTAAAGTATTATTTCCAACCTTTGAATATAAATCAGTTCTAAAATTTTCTATACTCAAGGAACTAGCATGGATATTAAAAAACATTAAAAACAAAACTATAATCCATTTCATATTATCTCCTCGTCTTCTTCTAAATCTATAAATTTTTCTTGTAAATAAAATTTTTTCACTTCTTTATCGGTTTTTAAAATTCTTAAAAAATAATCCTCAAAAGGTATTTTATAATTATATATGATTTTTAAATTACAAGGATTAATGGCTCTTGATAAACATACATATAATTGTCCTTTTTCAAAAATTCCATCAATGTCACATATTAATTTATCAATACTCATACCTTGAGATTTATGGATTGTTATAGCATAAGCTAGTTTTATAGGAAATTGAACAAATTTAGCTTTTATCTTAACTTCTGGTTTTTCATCTTTGTCTAACTCATACTCTTCTAAGGCATATTCATATGGTTTTAATTTCAATCTTTCACCATTATTTTTCTCTATCAGAATATATTCTTGCTCTTTATCTTTTATAAAATCTAAAATAATTCCTTGTTCTCCATTGTAATAATTTTCCTCTTTATTATTTACACAAAAAATAATCTTAGAACCTATTTTTAATTTTAACTCCTCTAAAGAATTTAATCCTTTAATCCACTGCTCATAAATTTTATCATCTAAAGTATAATCTAATTTTTCCATTCTTGATTTAAATATTTTTTCTTTACCTTGTAAAAGATTTAATTTTTTAGCATTTATACAATTAGCTTTTTTATTTGTAGCACACAATAGGGTATATTCGTCCATATACTCAAGCAAATCTTTTGGATAAATTAACATTTTTTTAAAAAAACTTAGTATTTCTTGATTTACTTTGCCAATTCTAAGAAAAAATAAATATTCATAAAATTGTTTATCTAAAGTTCTTTTAGTAATACTAAGTCTTAAATTAATAAATTTAAGATCATTCCAAGCTTGCGAAGAAAAAGCATATAGAGTATTTTGAAATAAAGTGTTTTGATTCTCTTTGTAGTTTATTACAGGTGGAAGTTGAAAAAAATCTCCAACTAATAAAATTTTACCATTAAAATCACTTCTTGATAATCTATAATAAATCATTTCCATCAATGAAGCACTTACCATAGAGATTTCATCAATAACCAATAAATCGCATTGTTTTAAAATTCTTTTTAATTTTTCTAACTTATTTCTTTGTTTTCGATCTTCATAATACAATTCATCATAATTTTGACATCTTTTAAAGGCAAAAAAACTATGTAAAGTAACTCCTCCTATATTAAATGCACTTAATCCAGTAGAACCTAATACAACAACAATTCTACCTTGTTTTCTATATAATTTAACAAGTTCTGTAGTTAAAAATGATTTACCAACTCCAGCAGAACCACTTAGAAATATATTATTATCTTTTAAGAAAAAATCTAACTTATTTAACATCATCCTAATATTATATTATAATCTACTAAAACTCAACTAAAAACCTTACCCTATTAGAACAACTAAACCCTCTAATTCATAGTAAATATCTCATATAATCACAACCAATTATCC
>NZ_JAKMTQ010000020.1:0-13821 GCF_025773245.1 Campylobacter sp. CNRCH_2007_0968H
CTTTCCTAATTTCAAACAACATCTTAACATACCCACCCTTATACCAAGTTTTATTAGCTTGTATAAGAGCTTGTCCTAGTTTATAAGAAAGATGATTTTTAAGTTTTAAGGCTTCTTTATAATCAGGATAAGATTCTAAAGGAGGTAGTTTCAAAGAAGGATCTTTTTTTATTTTTTCTTGATAGATTTTTTGTTCTTGTTTGTGTGAAATTATTATACTTAATAATGCCATAGGCATTATTAAGTAACCTAATATAGATTTAGAATTTACTATCATAGCTTGACCTAGTTTATAGGAGAGTTGATTTTGAATTCTTGTTTTAGCTGTGCCGTACTTAGTTTGAAATGACAATTGATTATTTAATAACTGAATTTGAGTTAAATTATCTTGAATAGTTTGATTTTTACTTGAAACGATATCAGCTATAAATTCAGCTATTTTATCCCAATATTCTGGCTTCATTTCTTTGAGTTCGTAATTTTCTTTATAATTACTTAAATCTTTTTTAGGAAATAATCTTTCTTTGTGAGGAAAGAATTCTTTTCTTACCCATTCATTGGATTCTTCAAAATAATCTATATAAGATTGTATTATTTCTTTTGGAGGTTGGAATTTGAGATGGGGATATTGATTTCCATTTGTGCAATTTCTATCAAAATATTCAACTACATCAAAATATCTACTTTTATACATAAAAGGATTTAGCCTATTAATCCTACATAAAAGCTCAAATCCTATTAAATCCAAAGTTTCATTTTCTTTTATTGGAATTTGAAATTTATCATCCCATTGTAAACCTATATTATAAACAAAGTCTTTTAACAAATCTCCTTGGTAAAATTCATTTCTGTCAAATAGTCTTACGATTAAATTTTCTTTGTCAAAAACCCCTCCCCACCATTGTAGTATTTGTCGATAATTGCTCAAAATTTTTGATTTTTCATTTTGATAAGGATATAAAAAATGATAATCTAAATGAGTATTGTCTTTAATAGCTTGTGAACACATAGATGTAAATAATTCAGCAATATCTCTTAAATATATAATGATTTTTATATTATCAAAAATACACATTAGGAAATCATAAAAATATTTTATTTTTTGTTGAGAATTCAATAACCATTGTATATTTTCCATAGAAATAATAATCTTATTATAACTACACATCTTAATTTCATTACTTAAATACTTCAACTCTCTAGAAAGTATTTTCAAATCATCTATCTTATTTAACAAAGTATTAAATTTATGTGCAAAAGGATTATGATCATTTAATCTACCGGTATTTTTTATACTAATGGGATAATAATAGTTTTGCTTTTGTAGTAAACTACGATTTAAATATAAAAAATTCTGTATACTTGAAGTCCCTGTTTTCATAGTTCCTATATGCACATAAGCAGTCATTTACACTTTCCCATCTAAAAATCTTAAAATCATATCCACATTCTCATTAAGATCTTCTTTTGTTATGTGTATATGTGGGTTTTTAGGTTTTTCATAAGGACTGTCTATACCTGTGAAATTTTTAATCTCTCCGTTTCTTGCTTTTTTATAAAGTCCTTTTGGATCTCTTTTTTCACAAATTTCCAAAGGTGTATCAACAAATATTTCTATATATTCATTATCTAAAAGATCTTTTATAAGCTTTCTATCTTTTTCAAAAGGCGATATAAAAGCGCAAAGTACTATCATACCAGCATCTATAAAAAGCTTACATACTTCTCCTATGCGTCTTATGTTTTCTACTCTTGAAGCCTCATCAAAGCCCAAATCTTTATTAAGTCCATGACGCACATTATCTCCATCTAAAAGATAAGTATGAAAACCTTGCTCAAAAAGTTTTTTTTCAACCGCATTAGCCAAAGTAGATTTGCCACTACCACTAAGCCCACTAAACCATAAAACATATGGTTTTTGATTTTTAAGTTTAGCTCTTTGAGTTTTTGTAATGCTACTTGTATGCCAAGTTAAATTTTTGCTCATTTTTTTCCTTAAAAACTAAAAAATACCGGAATTATAGTTAAAACAATAGCTGAATAAGTCAAAGAAACTATCCATCCTATTTTTATAAAATCAGTAGTTTTATACCCACAAATTGAACCTACCATCAAGTGAGTTTGATAACCATGCGGCATTAAAAAAGCACAACTTGCCCCATAAGCAACCGCTAATATAAACGGAGTTGGATTAACTTCAAGCGCTAAAGCAGTACTATAAGCGACAGGAAAAGCCAAAGCTGCGGCAGCGTTATTAGTAATGATTTCAGTTAAAAGCAAAGTTAGAAGATAAATTCCCACAAAACTACCATATAATCCATACACTCCAAAAGTTCCTATAACAAATTCAGCCAAATCTTTAGCTAAACCACTATCAACTAAAACTTTAGTAATGGCTAAAGAAGATCCTACTATGATAAAAATTTCCAAAGGAAAGCGTCTTTTTACTTCATCAAAACTTATGATTTTGAATATAAACAAGCAAGCTAGAAACACTAGCAACGCTTTAAGCAAAGACACTAACTCCAAAGCAGATAAAGCAATGATGGCTAAAAACACAAAAATCACTATAAAACTTTGGATATTACTTAACTTTTGATTTTGCATAATATTTGAGATAATGTAAAAGTTTTTATTGATATTATCTCTTGAGTGAAAGTCCTTACCTACACTTAAAATAAGCCTATCTCCAACTTGTAATAAACTTTGGCCAATTTTTGAAATATTTTTTGAGCCTCTTTTTAAGGCTACAATCCCTGCATCAAATTTAGCTCTAAAATTTGCTTCTTTAACGCTTTTTCCTATCAAATTTGACTCAGAATTTATAACAACATCTATTAAATTTAATGTTTCTAATTTCAAATCTTGTGAGCCAATTTGCAAGCCATCAAATTTTTTCAAAGCCTCTAAATGTGCAATATCTCCACTAAAAACTAACTCATCTCCTTCTTTAATAAGCTCATTATGACTAACAGGAGTAATAAGCTCATCTTTTCTTTGAATTTCAAGTAAAAACAAAAACTCTAAATTTCTTAAGCCATTTTCTTGTATAGTTTTTCCCGCTAATGAGCTATTTTTTAAAACCTTAGCGTTGATTAAATACTCATTAATGATATTTTCTCTTTCTTTATACTCAGGTAGTAAAAAGCTAAAAATCAAAAGCACTATAAGCACACCAACACTTATACAAAAACCCACCGCAAAAAAATCAAAAATCTTTAAACCTTCCAAACCATTTTGCACTACAAAAGAATTGACTATCAAATTAGTTGAAGTGCCTATCAAAGTCATAGTTCCGCCAACTATGGAAAAATATGAAAGAGGGATGAGTAGTTTAGAAGGAGCTTGAAATTTGTTATTTTTTATAATACTCATAAAACTCGCCACTACTGCAGTATTATTTAAAAAAGCTGAAATACTAGCTGTAACAACTCCAAGTTTTAAAAGTGATAGATGATAATTTTTACCTATGATGAATTTAGAACACCAACTTATCACAACGCTTTTTTCTATAGCTAGTGAAACTAACAAAAGCAAAACAAGCACTATCAAAGATTCACTCGTGTAGGAGCTAAGCCAAGTATTTAAATTTAAATACCCCAAAAGATAATAAAGCACAGCTACACTACCAAATAAAATAAAAGGTTTAATTTTATTGCTAATTAACAAAATAAGCAAAATTAAAATACTTAATGCAACAATAATTTTCATATTTTTTTACATTCCCATTCAGGATAGTTTTTTCTAATGTAAGCATTAAGTTCTATTTCTGCTTGAGTATAAATTCTACTCTTTTCTTCGCTTGCTAAAATTTCTTCTACCATACCCGCTGCTAAGGTTTCATTTGAGTATTTATCTATGATGATAAAACTTCCTAAAATTTTATTGTCCTTGTAAGCTTTAAGGGCTGTTTTTTTATTAAGCTTTAAGGTGCATTTAGCAATATCATTGAGTTTTAATTCATCGCTTTGAAATTCTTTGAAAGTATTAATGTCTTTTTTAAAATCAATTTTTTCAAATACTACATTAGTAGTTAAATTTGCTATTTTGATAAGATAATTTTCATTTAAATTAAATTTAACCTCACTCATCCATATCACCATAGCTTTAAAAGAATTTGAAATTTCTATACTATGATTTTTAGAAGCTATTACATCGCCTCTTGAAATGTCTATCTCATCTTCTAAAGTTAAAGTTATAGCACTTGGAAAGCTAACATTTTTAGCACTTTGAACCTTTTCATTTTTATCAGGTATATTTAGGCTTTTAATACTAGGTGTGATGATTTGTTTTATTTTGCTTGTTTTTAAAGAAGGTAAAATCACAACTTCATCTTTGATATTTATACTACCACTAGCAATATTTCCACAAAAACCTCTAAAATTTAAATGAGGGCGATTGACATATTGTACACTCATGATAAACTCATCGCTTAAACTAGTAGCAATAGGCAAAGTATCTAAAAGCTCAGATAAGGTTTTTCCACTATACCAAGGCATATTAATGCTTTTAGAAGCTATGTTGTCTCCATCTAATGCACATATAGGAACAAAGTGGGTTTTAATACACTCATGATTTTTTAAGTATGGTAGAATTTCTTGATAATTTTTACAGATTGTATTAAAAATTTCTTGATTATAATCAATCAAATCCATTTTATTCACAGCAATAATAAATTGCCTTATACCAAGCAAACTCGCTATGTAAGAATGTCTTTTAGTTTGAGTTAAAACCCCTTTTCTTGCATCTATAAGTATGATAGCAATATCAGCCGTACTAGCACCTGTTGCCATATTTCTAGTGTATTGCTCATGGCCTGGGGTATCTGCTATGATGAATTTTCTTTTTTCACTTGTGAAAAATCTATATGCTACATCTATAGTTATACCTTGCTCTCTCTCGCTTGCAAGACCATCTACTAAAAGTGCAAAATCAAGCTTTTCTCCTGCATTGCCAAGCTTTTTGCTATCTTTTTCTAAAGATAAAATTTGATCTTCAAAAAGCATTTTTGCATCATAAAGCATTCTACCTATAAGGGTTGATTTGCCATCATCTACACTACCACAAGTGATAAATCTACAAAGTTCTTTATTTTCATGTTCTTTTAGGTATTTTTCTACATTTGTTTTCATTAAAAATACCCCTCTTTTTTCTTTTTTTCCATACTTGCTTCTTCATCAGTGTCTATAAGCCTACCTTGTCTTTCACTTGTTTTAGAAAGTAAAAGTTCTTCGATGATTTCTAAGACATTGCTAGCGCTTGAATTTATAGCTCCTGTTAGCGGGTAGCAACCTAGGGTTCTAAAACGGACTAATTCTTCTTTAGCGTTTTTAGCAAGTTCTTTTGGCATACGCTCATCGTCAACTAAAATTTTAGCCCCCATGTATTCTACTACCGGTCGCTTTTTAGCAAAATAAAGACTTGGCAAAGGAATATTTTCTTTGTAAATATACTGCCATATATCAAGCTCAGTCCAATTACTAAGCGGGAAAACTCTTATGGATTCACCTTTTTTATGACGACCGTTGTAAATATCCCATAATTCTGGGCGTTGATTTTTTGGATCCCATGAGTGATTTTCATCACGAAAAGAATAAATTCTTTCCTTTGCGCGCGATTTTTCTTCATCTCTTCTTGCACCACCAAATACCGCATCAAATTGATACAAATCAAGCATTTGTTTTAAACCTTGTGTTTTAGCAATATCTGTATGCATAGAAGAGCCATGTGTAAATGGAGAAAGATTTAATTCTTTGATTTTAGGATTTTGATAGACTATAAGCTCCATACCAAGCTCTTTGGCGCGTTTGTCTCTAAATTCTATCATCTCTTTAAATTTCCATGTGGTATCTACATGCACCAAAGGAAGTGGAGGTAAGCTTGGGTAAAATGCTTTTTGTAAAAGATGAAGCATAACCGAACTATCTTTACCTATACTATAAAGCATAGCTGGTTTTTCAAACTCAGCTATCACTTCACGGATAATATGAATAGACTCTGATTCTAAATATTCTAAATGGGTCATCTTTTAACACTAAATGAATAATAATCCTCAGGTATCCCAATATCAATAAAATAATCATCAAAAATTTGGGTTTGTATTTTTAATGTTTTATATTTTTTTTGCAAAAATTCTTCAAAAGAAAATTTTTTCTCCAAATCAAATTCATCAAAAATATCTTTTTTTAGCAAGTATATACCGCCATTGATTAAACCTTGCTTTTTAAATACTTTTTCTTCAAAAGAAATTACAATACCTTGATCATCAACATTTACAGTGCCATATCTATCAAAATTTTGCATTTGTTTTAGTGCGATGCAAATTTTACTATCATTTAAAACAAGTTTTTTTAGATCAATATCAAAAATAGTATCGCCATTTAAAACATAAGCTTGATTTTGTATAAATTTCAAAGCATCTTTTATAGCTCCACCCGTACCCAAAAGTTCTTTTTCAATGTTATAGCGTATTTTCATACCATCAAATTCATCTTTAAAACACTCTTGAATGAGTTCGTATTTATACGAAACACTTAAAATAACCTCAGTAATTCCTTGTTTTTTTAAATACTCTAAAACAAAGGCTAAAAATGGCTTTCCATTAATAGGTGCCATAGGCTTTGGAAGATCTTGCACTACGCTTTTTAACCTTGTGCCAAGACCTCCTGCTAAAACTATAGCTTGCAATCAAACCCCTTGCCAAAAAGCTCTTCTTCTACTATAGCACAGATGATATGTCCTATCAAAATATGTGCTTCTTGAATTCTTGGTGTACAAGATGATGGCACTTTGATACAATAATCACAAAACTCATTCATAGCACCGCCACTAGCCCCGGTTAAACCTATGCTTAAAATTCCTTTTTCTTTACAAATTTCTAAAGCTTTTAAGATATTTTTGCTATTTCCACTTGTAGAAATTCCTATAAATACATCCCCATTCACACCTTGGGCTTGCACCTGTCTTGCAAATAAATTTTCATAACCATAGTCATTGCCAATGGCTGTTAAAATACTCGTATCAGTACTTAAAGCAATACTTGCAATACCAGGTCTATCAAAGTAAAATCTACTCACAAACTCCCCAGCTATATGCTGTGCATCGGCTGCACTTCCTCCATTACCTGCTAGTAAAGTTTTATTGCCATTTTTATAAGCATTGATCACTTTTAAAGATACTTCTTTAATTAAACCAATCATATCATTATCATTTAAAATCTTAGTTTTAATATCAATTGAATCACTAAAATGAGATTTTATATATAAATTTAAATTTTCCACGATTTTGCTCCTTCTTTAGTGAAGTAGAACTCTTGCACATATCCTTGTTGTTCATTTAGAATTTTTTTAAGTTTATATTTTTTTATAGGATCAACCATAAAAAACATAAACCCTCCAGCACCAGCTCCACTTGTTTTACCACTATAGGCACCATTTTCCATGGCTAAATGATAAATTCTTTCAAGCTCATCATTACTTACTATATCGGAAATGATCTTTTTTGATTGCCATGACCTACCTAGGATTTGAGCTATTTTATCAAAGTCAGCTCTAAATAATGCTTCTTTCATATCTAGCGCATCTTGTTTTATCGCATGCATAGCATTAAGAGAATTTTCATCTCCTAGCTTTCCTTTCTTATGCTCTTCTATATCCTTAGCTTCTCTAGTGATATTTGTAAAATAAAGCAAAACTCTAGCCTCAAGCTCGCTTGCTATCCAATTTTTAATGCGTAAAGGGTTAACTATCACTCTTTTTTGATCATAAAATTCCATAAAGTTAAACCCACCAAAAGTTGCAGCGTATTGATCTTGTGCACCACCCACTATAGCCATATCCTCTCGTTCAATCTCATAAGCTAAACGCGCAATCTCATACTCACCTAAAGGTAAATTTAGCCACTCAGCAAATGCTTTAATAATACCCACCACCAAAGTAGAGCTACCACCAAGTCCACTACCACTTGGTACATCTGAATAAGTATGCAAAGAAAAACTCAAAGGTTTTTTAACATAGTCTTTTACTAAACGATTGTAAATTGCTTTATAAAGATCTAACTTACCATCATTTTCTAAAAAATCTTTGCTTTTATACTCTACTTTTACATTTGTATCTGATGAATCAAAAATGATTTTTCCATCATCTCTTTCTATTAAAGTACAATGTACATATAAAGATATAGTCGCATTTAAAACATAACCTGTATATTGATCACAGTATAAATTTATATCAGTACCCCCACCGGCTAAACCTAAACGCAATGGCGTTTGTGAACGAATTATCATAATTGTTACCTATTAAGTGGGATTCTACCCATGGAAATTTCTTTTCTCCAATGATTTAGTAAATCTTCAAACATCTGTCTAGCTGGAATTTCTGGTTTCCAGTTGATATAGCTTTTGATTTTAGTATTATCAAACATTTGATAATCTGCATCAATAGGACGCAACCTCTCTTCATCTTGTTCTACTTTGATATCCTTTCTTGTAGAAAAACTCAAAAGTATATCAATAACCTCAGGAAGTTTAAAAGCTTCTTCACCTGCTATATTAAAAGCCTCGCCACAAGGAACTTTTCCTTTTTCACTTTCCAATGAAAGCAAATAATAAGCCCTTATCGCATCTCTGGCATCTTGAAAAGTTCTTACACTTGATAAATTTCCTACTTTGATAATAGACTCTTGATAACCTGCTTCAATCAATGCGATTTGTTTTGCAACCGTACTTTCAAAAAATACATCAGAGCGTCTTGGCCCACTATGAGTTCCCATCCTAGTAACATAAGTTTTTATGCCATAAGCCTCACCATAAAATCTTCCCAAATAATCCGTACCGATTTTACTTATACTATAAGGACTTGCACCATGAAAAGTTGTATCTTCATTTAGCTTAACACCTGCTTTTGCTCTACCATAAACTTCACTAGAAGAGCACACATGCACCACAGGATCATAGCCATCTTTAGCTTTTAATAATCTAATATTTTCTAAAATATTTGCTGTGCCTATGATATTAGTTTGTAAGGTTTCTATAGGTATATCAAAAGAGGTTTTTGGGTAAGACTGTGCAGCCAAATGAAAGATCACATCCGGTCTTTTGCTCTCAAAAAGCTTTTGAATACTTGAATAATCATTCAAATCAGCATAAAAAATGCTAATTCTATCTTTTTTATTGATCCTATCACTTAGATGATGGATATTATCCATAGGTTCTTGCCAACGCATCATGCCTATAACATCATAATCTGTATTTTCCAGTAAGTAATCTGCCATTTGCGAGCCAACTTGACCCGTAAAACCTGTAATTAATGCTATTTTTTTCATATTAATCCTTTATTATTTTTATACCAATGAAATGTTGCTCTTAACCCATCTTCTAATTTTGTATAAGCTTGCCAATCCATTTGTTTAATTTTATCACAACAAGTTAATTTTTCATATGTACCATCGGGTTTGTTTAAATTATATCTAAAATCACCCTTATACTGGATAACTGTTTTTAATAAATGCGCTAGCTCTTTAATTGAATGATTTCTTTCAGGGCCAATATTAATATGTAGATTATATTTATCTATTATCTTTATATCCTCTATATTAATATTTTGCATTATATGAATACAAGCATTAGCCAAATCATCACTGTATAAAAATTCTCTCTTTGGGTTACCGCTTCCCCAAATTTCTATAGAATTTTCTTTCACACCTAAAATATCTAAATAGTTTTTGGCTTTATCAATATCATCAAATTCTAAATCTTTTAAAATTAAATCATATCTTTTTTCATTTAATAATTTGGCTAAATGTATTTTTCTCATTAAAGCCGCAACAACATTAGCACTTTCAATATCAAAATTATCATTTGATCCATATAAAGTTGTAGGACACACAGAAATAAAATTCGTATTGTATCTAGCAGAATAAGCCTCGCACATCTTCATACCAGCTATTTTAGCTATAGCATAAGGTTCATGTAGATATTGCAACTTTCCACTTAACAAATATTCTTCTTTTATGGGTAGCAAAGCATGCTCTGGATAGACACTCGTACTACTGATAAATAAAAGTTTTTTTACATTATTTATATATGATTGATGAATTACATTATTTTGAATTTGTAAATTATCATAAATAAATTCAGCCCTAAATTGTTTATGTGCTTCTATGCCACCAAGTCTAGCCGCGCATAAAAAAACAAAATTCGGCTTTTCTTTTTCAAAAAAAATCTTAACAGCATTTTGATCAGTTAGATCTAATTCAGAATGTGTTTTGTAAATTAAATTCTCATAGCCATTATCTTTTAATTTTCTCAAAATAGCAGAACCAACCAACCCTCTATGACCAGCTATATAAATTTTATCATTTTTTTTCATAAATCACTCCTTATTTTTAACTAAAATATCCCTTTCTAAAAGAATCGGAGAACTAGTCGGCCAATCAACTCCTATTCTCTCATCGTTCCAAGCATAAGTGAATTGTTCATTTGCATCCACATATTCTCCTTTATACGCACATTTATAATAATATACTGCACTTTCGCTACTTACATAATGTGCATTTCCAAATCCAGCTGGAACTAAGATAATTTTTTGGTTATCTTGATTTATTATAAATTTTTCATGTTTTAAATAAGTAGGTGAATCTTGCCTGCAATCAACCACAACTTGGTATATTTCTCCATAAACACAAGTAGCTAGTTTATATGTTTATGATCCCCATGTATACCTCTTATGACATTGTGTCTAGAGTGAATAAATTTATCATGTATAAATTGAAGATTATCTGGCAAAAACTTGTCTATTGCTTCACTTGTAAAAGCTGTCCATATCTCTCCTCGTAAATCTCTAAATTTATTAGGAGTTATTAATATATACTCCTTTTAAAATTTTTGATTCTTGTATATCAAATTCTATCGCCATTATTTTCCTTTTTTATATTGCTTTCTCAAATTATATATCTTAAGAGGTATTAACAATACTTCTCCTTTATACCAATTTTTAAAACCTTTTATAATAATTTTACCTAATCTATACGAAAAGTAATTTTTTATTCTCAAAGCAGCATTATAATCTTCACATTCTTTAAGTTTTATTTCTTGAATAATATTTTTGTTGTTTTGATATTCAACAATCACATCAACAAGTTTAATAGGTAATTTCAGAATTTGCAATGGGCTTTTCGATTGCAAAATACAATTTCCAATTTTAAAAGACAAGTGTTGTTTCACCAAATACACTCCAAACATCCTTAGTTTTATGATTTCTATAGCAATAACATTAATATTTAAATAATTTTTATTTTGGAAAAATTCTACATAATCACAAAACAAATCACGATACACATAACCACTCCAACTTACAGAAAGAAAGGTATCCATAAAATCTTTTTTTCTTTTTTTAAACACTATAGCCAAATACCTTTCAATCAGTTTAAGTTTATTATATCTAAACAAAAGACTCACAAGGTGAATCCTATACTTATCATTATCAGGATCTAAGATCAATGCTTTTTTCAAGTATCCTCTCAAAATATCATAACCATCATTGATATCTTTTCCCAACAAATACATATGAAAAAGAGAAAATGCTTTTTGCGAATTATGGGCATTATCAAAATATTTATGATATTGCCTGAAAATGTCATATTGCTGTTTTTTATTAAAAACATGGTAATTATTGGTCATATTTATTTTGAAACCAATAATTGAAGATAGTGTAACCAAAGCACTATGTGTTCCAAAAATTTTTTTTGAATTAGACATAAATATTAAATCAAAAAGAAGCAATTCAAGATTAGAAAGATTATCCTCTGATCTAAATTCTGAAATATGAAAAATATTATCACTTTTTAACTGCCTCTTGAGAATTTGTGTAGAGGTTATATCATCACCAACTATAATTACCTTATCATTCTTTTGTTCTTTTATAATACCCATAGCTAATTCCAAAGCAGTTGCATGATATATGCCTTCTAAATTAAATTTTCTAGCATTTGAGTAAGTATAGATAACGTCTCCACTACGCACATGAACTACAGTAAATTCACCTAAATTCTTACTTTTTTTATCCGCATCTTGCATACATTGCTTTAAATTATCCTTAAAATCAATATATCTCCATAATTCTCTTAATTTATTTTTATATTGTAAATCTATATCAATTCCATTAAGCTGACTTGATAAATTATGTTGATGGACATATATATTTTTCTTATCAACAATTTCTTCTGAAAAACATTTATATGTTTTATTAAATCCAAATCGTAGGAGATCTAGAGTATCTTCGGGATAATCATAATTTTTCAAATAAGGAATATTAGTCGTATAATTATTAGTATTATTTAAATAATGCCTTTTGATAAATGTATCACTAAAAATCAGCTCTACCGGTCCAACGCTTTGCCCTATAATATTAGAATTTTCAAAATTTCTTTGATCATTATTAATATAGTATTTATCAAATAATACCAAATTACTATTCCAAAAAAACTTCATCGAATTTATTGTTTGAAATTTATCAGCCAAATAAAAAGCATTTAACATAGAAAGCAGTCTTGTTGCAACCCCATCATCTCTTACAGATATAAACAGCTTTTCTTTCATTTGTTTTCCTTTTTTATCATTTTAATCTCAAACCACATCTTAACATACCCACCCTTATACCAAGTTTTATTAGCTTGTATAAGAGCTTGTCCTAGTTTATAAGAAAGATGATTTTTAAGTTTTAAGGCTTCTTTATAATCAGGATAAGATTCTAAAGGGGGTAGTTTCAAAGAAGGATCTTTTTTTATTTTTTCTTGATAGATTTTTTGTTCTTGTTTGTGTTTATCTTTTATATAAGATAATACAAAAGGCATTCTTATATAACCTAGTATAGATTTTGAATTTATTATCATAGCTTGACCTAATTTATAAGAAAGTTGATTTTGAATTCTTGTTTTGGCTGCACCATGTTTAGAATAAAAATTTAATAAATAATTTTTTGATTTTATGTCGCTATTTTGATTCTCAATAATATTTTTTTTTTCAACAAGCTCCTGTTTTAAACTCAATATTTTAGATATTTTAGAATTTAATATTTGATTTTTATTATCTAAATTTGTATTTAAATTTTTAATTTGTTTATTATAATATTGTAATTTTTCATTACTTTTTACAACATCGTAATTTAATTTATTTACTTTAATATAATTTTGAGATATAAAACAAAACAAAGTATATTTATCTGCATTTTTAAATGTTTCTACTAAATTTCTACTATTGTATATAAGCATATTATTATACATACACAGTGGATCTTTATTGCAAAACATAAACTGTTGTGATCTATCTATATAATACTCAAAGAAGCATTCAATCATCAGCTGTTTCAAGTTATTTTTTTTTAAATTAAGAATCTCTTCAATAATCTGTCTAGATACAATAAGCCAACTGCATCGTTCATAATATTTTCTAGCTTCTATAGGTGTATTAAACATTTTTTCCAAATATGTAATATATGGATACAATGTCACTGAATTACATATACTACCTTGTCTAATACGATAAT
Source organism: Campylobacter sp. CNRCH_2007_0968H (assembly GCF_025773245.1). Classification (NCBI taxonomy): domain Bacteria; kingdom Pseudomonadati; phylum Campylobacterota; class Epsilonproteobacteria; order Campylobacterales; family Campylobacteraceae; genus Campylobacter; species Campylobacter sp. CNRCH_2007_0968H. Next base: position 13,542 of record NZ_JAKMTQ010000020.1, read on the forward strand.
GATATTGCTTTGTATTCATTAGATAAAAAAAATTGGCGTAAATTAACAAGCTTATACCAAACAAATGATCTTCCCATAAAAATTCATTTATAAATTTTATTTTTTTTTGAAATATAAAGTTAAAATTTATCATGCCTGACCATGCAAAATGAAACATCTTATAATTACATTCATTTAATAATTTTACAATTTCCTTACTCTTTAATACAACATCCTTTTTTAAACTAAAAATTTCAACAATACTTTTATTATTTTGACTGTCACCTTCAAAATAATGATC